>JAUXWS010000009.1 GCA_030685015.1 bacterium | reverse complement strand
ACGCCCAATTCACGGGACAGGGCGTCCAGGGACTCGCCGCGCAGCAGGCGCAGCACGACGTCCTTCTTGCGGTTGGCCGACCACCGGATGACTGCGGCGGGCGCTGCGCCCGGCGCGCCGCCAGTCGCGCGACGCGCGCCTTCCGGCGCCCCGGGCGCGGGTGGCGTGAACCTCTCGATGGGCATGCGGCTCTCCTCTCCTTGGACCATGAGATTTACCTCACTTTTGTGTCCAAGAAAACTGGGGGCGAGTCAGATGGTCGCACCTGGGACGAGATGCCGCGCCAAATCTTTAAACAGGCAATGTGAGCATGACATCGGGCTGTAGCCAGTTTCAGCCGAACTACCGCGTCGCACCTGGTGACATCCTGCGCGAGTGGATGGAAGAACAGGGCCATTCCGCGGCGGACTTAGCACTACGGCTGGGATGGGACCTGCGGCATCTGGCGACCATTCTCAAAGGTGAGGAGGCACTCTCGGCAGAAACCTGCAGACATCTGGAAGGAGTGACGGAAATCCCAGCTTTGTTCTGGAGCAAAATGGAGTCCAATTTTCAGGAGATCTGCATTCGCAGTCAGTGATTGGGATCCTTGGGATCCCTGATCTCGATGCCTTTCATTCGGTCGGTTGGAGGAGGAACACGTTGAACGTGCGCGATTCAGACCCTGCCGGTGCTTCTCTCCGACTTGGGTGAGACCCATCCCTATCACGTCCATTTGCACCTTACAGGCCTTCGGCCTAGACTTTCAGCTTTCTTGAGCAATCCACCAGTATACGCTCGAAATCTCCTGAAGCCAATCTTGAAAAGGGTACCTGTTCCTTGGAATGTCCAGGCCCGATAAGCTGCTAAAGAGAGGTGAAGGCCTTCTGCAGCCGGCCTGCCCGCTCCCGGATCAGGGTGGCCAGCCGCTCGACCATCCCGGCATCAAGCGCGCGAGCCTGTCGCCGGACATGATCAAGTTTGGCCAGAAGCTCCGCGCAGCTCTCCGCGACCCGGATGCGGATCATGGGCCAGCCAAGGCCGGAGCTCTTCGCCATGTCCATCCAGTCGGACATCTCGAACACGTCGATGGATCTGCTGTGGCCGATTCTCATGGCGGAGCGCGTCGACAACTCCGGCCAGACAAGGGTGGAGACAAGATCATAGAGCGGCGCCAGCCGCCGCTCCCCGGAGCTGTAGAGCAGTGCGTGGTTCTTCGCGTGCGCGTCCGCATTGCCGATCAGCACGTTGAAAATCAAGCCGCGTATGAAGCGGGGCACATCGAGGGCCGGGGCGGTGGACCACTCCTGAAGCAGCGAGAGGCAATCCGACAGTGTCGGCCCGCCCTCTTCCTGGTATTTCTTCTCCGGCGGATGTCCCAGCGCCTGACAGAAGTCCTCCTGATGGAGCTTGTCGATGCCGCCGGCCTCGTCCACGCGTCGGTCGTATCGCTTCACCAGCACACAGGCTTTGTCGCCGATCATGAGAAAGACCGCCTCCGCGACATCCAGCCCCATTTCACGGGCAAGCATCATGCAGAAGGTCTCATTGCTGGCAAGACCCGGAAAGCGGTCGGGCTCCGGCTTCAGGATGTGCGTGCTTGGCATCTGCTCGAGGGGTAAGCAAAGCGCCTGATTTTCCAGAATGACGGGCACTTTGTCCTGCGCTCCGGCCAGCGACAAGCGAAGTCCGTCTGTCCCCGCCAGCAGTGGATTGCGTGGCAGCTCCGCCACAATCCGGCTCCATTCTGACTCCGACAAGGGGCGGCAGGCCGATGAGCCCTGGTCCGTCTGGACATGGCCAACAGGCAAGAGGCTGATCGCCCCGGCACAGTCCCCTCCCATCCGCTCGAGCAGGGCGTAGTCATTCGACTCACTGATCCCAAGGATCTCGGCGATGCGCCGGCGTGGCCCCTGCTCAGGCAAAATCCCGGCAAAATAGGGTCTGGCCTGCTTCCCTGGGAATGCCCCCGACTGAAGTGGCAGGCTGCGGGAAAGTGGTATGGCTGCGGGATTCTTCAACCAGGATTCACTGTAAGTAAACTTCAGAAGCCCGCTTTTGTCCTGCTGTAAGTGTCCGACGATTTGTGAGTTGAAGTATACGTTGAGGCCGCTCATGGTTAAACGGCTTCATTGTTTAGGTTAGACTGTTGTGTGATGTCTAGCCTCAAACCAAGCGCCCTAAGGACGTGGAGGGTTTTCCCAATCTGGCACGTGGCTTTGCCTTTCTCCAGATCGACAATGAAGCGCACGCCTATCCCGCAGGTTAAGGCCAGATCCCTCTGGGTGACCCGCAAATGTTTGCGCCTTGCGCGGATGGCGGCGCCCAGCTGAGTTGGATCAAGCACGTTCATGTTCCCGAGCGGTAACATAGTGCCCTGTGGATAGCGCCGCAAGCGAAATTTCTCCCGTGCGGGAAACTTTTTCGACAGGCTGCCGGGCGCGACATCATCCACCGGAAGGGTCGGGATGGAGCCTGCCCCGCTCATCCCACGAGCCTGCTTCCACTTGATCCCGCCCCGTCCGCCGCACTGAACGACAAGCCGCCCGCCGACCGGACGTGATTTTTGATTCGAGAAAATTCGAATCTGTCTTGCCTCGCCCCGGCAAATATGCTTCCGTGTGCATCGAATCAGTTTTGGAGGCCTGATGGAAGCCAATGGACTGCTGGTGGCCAAGGCCCTGGCCGACCCGGCGCGGCTGGCGGCGCTACGGGCGCTGCTGGAGCGCCCACACTACGCCGAGGAACTGGCCGGGCGCCTCGGCCTGGCGCCCTCGACCCTCGCCTTCCACCTGAAGAAGCTGGAGGAGGGCGGGCTGGTGGAGAAGCGCCGCGAGCAGTACTTCTCCGTCTACTCGGTGTGCTGGCCGGTGCTGGAGCGGCCCCTGCTGGAGCTGGTGGCCGGCGACGCGCAGGAGGACCGGCGGGAGCGGGAGCGCCTGGCCGCCTACTGCCGCCGCGTGCTGCAGACCTTCGCGCCCCATGGCCGGGTCGAACACCTGCCCGTGCAGCAGAAGAAGCGCCGCCTGCTCCTCGAGGAGTTCGCCGCCCTGCTCGAACCCGGCCGCAGCTACCCCGAGCGCGAGGTCAACGAACTCTTCGCCGCCCACTTCCCCGACTACTGCACCGTGCGGCGGGAGCTGGTGGACTTGGGCCTGCTGCGGCGCGACCAACAGGTCTACCGCCTGAACGAGGCCTGGCGGCCGGCCGGTCCCTCCTGGCTGCGGGAGGGTTGGGACGAGGGGCGGGCGGAGTCCGGCGCGGGCGGCCGGGAGGCGCGGCCCGCCGGCCAGGCCGGCGTCTACTGCATCACCCACCTGCCCAGCGGTCGGCGCTTCCTGGGGCGGGCCGGCGCCGTGGCCAGCCGTCTGCGCTCCCAGCGGGCGCAGCTGGAACTGGGCGTGCATCGCTGCGCGGCCCTGCAGGAGGATTGGTCGCGGGACGGCGCGGTGGCCTTCCGGCTGGAAGTACTTGCCATCCTGGAGGACGCCAACGAAAGCATGGCCCAGCGCGGCCGCCGCCTGGCGCAGTTGGAGGCGGAGTGGCGGCAACAGCTGGGGGGCGGGGACTATGCCTCGTCTTCGAACATGGGGTCGTCGGCCGGATCCTCGTAGACCGTGCTGCCTGTGCCGGCCACGCCGTGCCAGGTCCAGCGGGCGGGCCTGGCGCAATGGGCGCAGCCCCGCCGCTCCGCCTCGACGATGGCCTGGTCGCTGCTCCAGAACAGGTTCTCCCGGCCGACGGCGTCCAGGATGCCGCCCCGCTCCATCATGACCCTCACGCGGTCGTGGACCCCCGCCAGCATCAGGTGGCCGTCCTGCTCCCGCAGGTGGTCCCGCAGGCGGTGGATGGCCTCCAGGCCCGCCGTGTCCACCAGCGGCACGCCGCGCATGCTGAGAATGAGGGCGTGGCAGCGGCCCAGTTTGGCGAAGGCCTCGTTGAAGTTGCCCACGGCGGCGAAGAAGAGCGGCCCGGTGACGAAGGCCACCTGGATGTGCGGACAGTCGCCCTCCACTTCGATGCCGCGGGCGGCCAGCTTGGCGCGGTCCATGGGCTGCACCTCCACGTGGAGGGCGGCGCTCTGGCTGATGTAGATGGCGCCGGCCAGGGCCGTGCTGATGAGGATGGCCTGGGTCAGGTCGAGGGCGATGGTGGCCACCAGGGTGACGGAGAAGGCGAGGATGGCCGACTTGAAGCGGTGCCCGAAGAGGAAGCGGATGGCCGCCCACTCATTCATGCGCCAGGCCGTGATGAGCAGGACGCCGGCCAGCGCCGCCAGCGGGATGCGGCCCATGAGGGGCGCCAGCAGCCACATGGAGCAGAGCAGGAAGAGGGAGTGGAGGATGCTGGTCAAGCGCGTGCGCCCCCCGGAGCGGATGCCCACGCTGGTCCGCGCGATGGCGGCGGTGGCGGGCACGCCACCGAAGAAGGGCAGCAGCAGGTTGCCCACGCCCTGCGCCACCAGCTCCTGGTTGGCTTGCAGACGCACGCCGGTCATGTTGGAGGCCACCATGCCGCAGAGGAGCGACTCCACCGCGCCCAGGGCCGTGATGGTCATGGCCGGTGCCAGGAACTCGTCCAGGCGCCCCCAGGGCAGCGTGGCCAGGCTGAGCCGATCGGGCAGGAGGAGGGAGCCGGGAATCTCGCCGATGGTGGCCACCGGCCAGTGGAACAGGCCGGCCGCCGAGCTGGCGAGGGCGAGGCCCGCCAGGCTGGCCGGCAGGCGGTTGCCCCAGCGGGCGGGCCAGAGCGCCATGGGCAGGGCCACGAGCAGGCCGGTGGCCACCGCCTGCCATTGGGGCGTCCAGCCGCCCTGCGCCAGCACCAGCAGCTTGGCGATGGCCGAGTCGGCCTCGGCCGTGCGGATGCCCAGGAAGGCGTCCAGCTGGCCGATGGCGATGATGAGGGCGATGCCGCTGGTGAAGCCGGTGATGACGGGGGCCGGGATGAAGGCGATGAAGCGTCCCAGCCGCAACAGCCCGATCGCCAGGAGCATGCCCCCCGAGAGGAGTCCCGCCAGCAGGACGCCCTCCAGGCCATGGCGCTGGGCGAGCAGGATGAGGATGGCGCTCATGGCGCCGGTGGGGCCGGAGATCTGGTAGGGCGCGCCGGAGAGGGCGCCGATCACCAGGCCGGCGATGATGGCCGTGACCAGGCCCGCTGCGGCGCTGGCGCCGGAGGCCACGCCGAAGGCGAGGGCCAGGGGCAGGGCCACGGCGGCCACGGTGAGGCCGGCGAGCAGATCCTGGCGGAAGGTGTCGGGGCGGTAGCCGGCGAACTCGTCCTGGTAGAGGCGGCGGAGGGAACGGCGGGGCATGCGGCGGTCCTTGCTTACCGGCCCAAGGTAATTCCCGACCGCGGATGGTGGCGCCTGTCCCCGGCCCTTCTATCTTGTCCCCATGATTGACGTGATCCAGGAGCACGACGGCGGGGCCCTTTTCGCGCGGCTGGCCGGGGATATGGCCCGCCGACCACCGGCCCCGCTGGAGGAGGAGATCATCCTGGTGGAATCGGTCGGCATGGCCCGCCGCCTTCCCCTGGAGCTGGCCCGCCGCCTGGGATCCGTCGCCCGCCTCGCCACGCCCTTTCCCGCCCGCTTCATCTGGGAGCGCCTGCTGCGGCCCGGCTTGGCGGCGCCCGCCACCGAGTCGCCCTGGGAGGTGGAGGCCCTCGCTTGGCGCATCGCCGACCTGCTGCGGCAGGAACCCGCCCTGGCCGGCCCGGCCGGTCGTCTGCTGGACCAGGACGACGGCCGCCGCCGCCACGCCCTGGCTCGCCGGCTGGCCTCCCTCTTCGACCAGTACCTCGTCCACCGCCCCGGCCTGCTGCTGGGCTGGGAGGGCCGGCCCCACGGCAACCTGCCCGGCGGCCCCGACCCGCCCCCCGACTCGCCCATGGCGCACTGGCAGCGCAACCTGTGGCGGCGCCTGGGCGGGGAGATCGCCGAGCCCCATCGCGCCGCCCTGCTGGCCGACTGGCTGGAGCAGGCGCGGGCGGGGGCGCCGCCGCCCGGCGTGGCCGAGCTGCCCGGCCGCCTCAGCCTCTTCGCCCTGCATGGCCTGCCTCCCGCCCAACTGGCCGTGTTCGATGCTCTTTCCCGCCACCGGGAGCTGCGCGTCTACCTGCTCAACCCCTCCCCCGAATACTGGGGGGACTTGCCTCGCCGCCACCGGCGCCGGGAGGCGCTCGATCCGTGGACGGCCCCTCTCCTGCAGGCCAACGGCGCCGAGCTGGGCGGCTGGATCGATCAACTGCTGGAGGTGGAGGCCCGCTTCCACGACCCCGCCCCCACCACCGCGCCGCGGGAGGGCAGCCTGCTGGAGCGGATCCGGCATAGCCAAGCGGAGCTGGCCCCGCTGCCCGCCGGGCCGCCCGACGACAGCCTGCAGTTCCACTCCTGCCACAGCCTGACGCGCCAGGCGGAAGTGATGGTGGACCGCCTGCTCGATCTCTTCGAGCGCCACCCCGACCTGCGGCCGGGCGATGTGCTGGTCCTCGTGCCCGATCTCGAGGCGGCCCGCCCCGCCCTCGAAGCGGTGCTGGAGGGCCAGGAGGAGGAGCGGCGGCTGCCCTGGCGCCTGCTGGGCGGCCAAGCGCGACGGAGCATGGCGCAGGCCCTGGCCCAGGTCATGGCCTTGGCGGGCGGCCGCTGGGAGCTGGCCGCCGTGCTGGCGCCCCTCTCCTGCCCCGCGCTGAGGCGGCGGCATCGCATTCCGGCGGAGGAGCTGCCTCGCCTGCAGGAGTGGTGCACGGAAGCGGGGGTGGTCTGGGGCTGGGACGCGGCGGACCGCGCCGCCCGCGACCTGCCCGCCGTGGCCGAGCACGGCTGGCGCTCCGGCCTGGACCGCTTGCTGCTCGGCTACGCCATGGAGGGGACGGAGGCCGTGGCCGGCCTTCTGCCCGCGGCGGGCGGGGCGGCGCAGCCGGCCCTGCTCGAGGCCTGGCTGGAATGGCTGGCCCTGCTGCGGGACTTCCAGGAGCAGAGCGGCCGACCGCGCTCCCCCGGGGAGTGGCACGCCTGGCTGGCGGACGGCTTGCCCCTGCTCTTCGCCCCCGACGGCGAGGACGAGGAGAACGAGCTGGCGGCCCTGCGCGAGCGCCTGCTGCGGGCGGGCCGCCTGGCCGACGCGTCCGACGGGCGGGAGGCCTGCGCCTGGCCCGTGGCCCGCGAGGCGCTCGCCCTGGCCCTGGAGGCTCGGGGGCTCATCCGCGGCGGCGCCTTCGACGGGCGCGTGACGGTGGCGCCCATGCTGGCGGCGCGGGGCCTGCCGGCGGAGGTGGTGGTCCTTCTTGGGCTGGACGACCAGGCCTTTCCCCGCCCCTCCCGTCGCGACGAACTGGACCTTTGCCTGCTGCGGCCCCACCCCGGGGACCGCCAGCCCCGCCTGCAGGACCGCGGCCTCTTCCTGGACGCCCTGTGGTCGGCCCGCCGCGCCCTGCTCATCTTCTGGAACGGTCGCGACGAGCGGGAGAACACGGTGCGGCCGCCCTCGGTCGTGGTCAGCGAGCTGCTGGACCTGCTGGGCCGCGAGGGGGGCCGCGTGCGCCAGCATCCGCTGCAGGGCTTCAACCCCGCCTGCTACCAGGGGCCGCCGTCGGAGCGCTCCTTCCACCAGGGGCGTGGCCGGGCGGCGGCCCGGTTGGCCCGGGTGCTGGCCGACCCCGCGGCGGCGGCCCTGCCCGGTCCGGCCTTCCTGGCGCCCCTGCCCCTGCCGGCGCCGCCCGATGAAGTGCAGCTGGGCGACCTGACGAGCTTCTTCCGCAACCCGGCCAAGGCCTTCCTGCGGCGGGCCGGTCTGCGCCTGCCCTGGGAGGCGGCCCCTCCCCGCGACCACGAACCTTTCACCCTGGACCCCGCGGCCCGGGGAGGGCTGCGCCATCGCCTGCTGCGAGAGCGACTAGCCGGGCTGGATCCCGCCGGCGAGGAGGAGCGCCTGCGGGCGGGCGGCCTGCTGCCCTGGGGCCGGCCGGGACGCGCCCTGCTCGAGGCCCTCCAGCGGGAGGTGGCCGAGCTGCTCGCCCGTGCGGACGAGGCCCTCTGCGGCGTTGCGCCCTCTGCCTGCGAGCTGGATCTGAGCCTGGGCGGCCTGCGCCTGCGGGGAGGTCTGGCGGCGGCGGGCCTGCGCCGCGTGGAGCTCTCCTCCAGCAGCCTGGACAGCGGCCCGCGTCTGACCGAGTGGATCCCCCACCTCGCCTGGTGCTGCTTGGGAAGTGAGGACGGCACGGCCGAGGGCCGCGAGACGATGCTGGTCCACCGCGGCGGCGCCCTCCTGCTGCGTTGTCCGGACCAGCCCGGCGGGCAGCTGGAAGCCGTGCTGCGGCATTGGCGGGAGGGGCAGGACCGCTGGCTGCCCTGGCTGCCGGAGGTGAGCGAGGCCATCGCCCGTCATGCCCGCAGGCTGGAGCATGCCACGCCCGACTGCCTGCTGGACCGTGACTGGTACCACGGGCGGGATTGGCTGCGGGAGGACCCTTGGCTGGCCCTGGCCCTGGGCGAGGCCGATCCCTTCACCCATCCCGCGCTGGCCGGGCCCGTGCTGGAGCTGGCCCTGGCCCTGGGCGCGCCCATCGGGGAGGGCGGCCCGTGAGCGCGCCCCGCCTTGATCCGGTGGCGGTGCCACTGCAGGGCGTCCTGCTCGTGGAGGCCAGCGCCGGCACGGGCAAGACCTGGACGATGGGCGCCCTCCTGCTGCGCTTCGTGCTGGAGGAGGGGCTGGACCTGCCCGGCCTGCTCGTCCTCACCTTCACCGAGGCGGCCACGGCCGAGCTGCGCGAGCGCATGCGCCGCCGCCTGGAGGAGGCGCTGGTCGCCCTCGATGAGGAGGCCCGGCCGGAGGCGGACCCCTTCCTGGCGGCGCTGCGGTCGCGCCTGAAGGCGGAGGACCGCTGGGAGGACGGGGAGGCGCGGCGCCGGCTGCGGCTGGCCCTCGCGTCCTTCGACGAGGCCTCCATCTTCACCATCCACGGCTTCTGCCAGCGGGTGATCACGGAGAGTCCCCTCGCCCTGGGACTGCCCCCGGACCTGGAGCCGGGAGGGCAGGCCGCCGCTGCCCTGCGCGAGGTGGCCCTGGACGCCCTGCGCCGCTGGTGGCACCGCCTGCCGCCCGGCATCCTGGACTGGCTGGGCGGGCAACGGGGGGGACGGCGCATCTCCCTGCTCGATCCCGAGGCCTGGATCCGGTTGGCCGGGATGCGGGACCTCCACCCGCTGGCCCGCCTGCCCGAACCGCCCTTCGCCAGCCTGGAGGAGGCCTGCGCCGCCCAGGAAGCGAGCGCGGCCGACCACGGACTCTGCGCGGAGACGGCGCTGCGACACTTCCGGGAGGTGGGTCTGGATGCTCTCGTAGCGCTGCTGCAGGATGCCGGCCTCCACCGCGGGAGCTACAAGCCGGACAAGATCCCGGCTGAGCTGGCCGCCGTGCGGGAGTGGCTGGAGCGCGGCGCGCCCATGGGCCAAGGCTTGCTGGACGGCGCCAAGGAGCGGCTCAAGTACGCCGCTGCCACCCTGGCCGGCCGGGTGAACAAGGGCGGCGAGGCTCCGCGCCATCCGGCCTTCGACGCCCTGCAGGACTTGCAGGAGGCCGAGCGGCGTTTGGTGGAGGGGAACGCCCGGCTGCTGGCCCACTTGCAGTGGGAGTGCCTGGCGCTGTGGCCGGCGCGGGCGGCGGCGCTGCGCCTGGAGCGCCGGCAGCTGGACTTCACGGACCTGCTCCTCCAGGTGCGACGCGGGCTGCAGGGCGAAGCGGGCGAGGTCCTCGCCCGCCAGCTTCGCCGGCGCTGGCGGGCGGCCCTGGTGGACGAGTTCCAGGACACCGACCCTGTCCAGGCGGAGATCCTGCAGCGCATCTTCGGCGAGGGCGGCCTGCCCCTTGTCCTGGTGGGCGATCCCAAGCAGGCCATCTACGGCTTCCGCGGCGCCGACCTGGACGCCTACCTGGCCGTGGCCCGCCGCTGGGGGCCGGCCCAGGGCCTGACCGTGAACTGGCGCTCGGACGGGCCGCTCATCAACGCGCTCAACCTCGTCTTTGCCGGCGAGCGCTTCCCTGGGGGGCGCGGCCCTTTCCTGCGCCCGGACATCCAGGCCCGGCCGGTGGAGGTCTCCGGCCAGGCCGACGAACGCGCCCTGGTTCTGGCCGGGCGCGAGCTGCCGCCCCTGCTGGCCTTCCAGGCAGAGGACGGGCCGCTGTCCAAGGCCCGTGCCGAGCAGCTGGCCTGCCGCCACCTGGCGGAGCTCCTGCGCCGCCTGCTGCGCCCCTCGCCCCACGATACCTGCGGCTGGATCTCCCGGCGGGCGGGCGGCGCCCTTGTTCCGCTCCAGGGCCGTGAGGTGGCCGTGCTGGTGCGCACCAACCGCCAGGGGCAGCTGGTGGCGGACGCCCTCGCCCAGGCCGGCCTGGCCTGCATCCAGGGCGGCAACCGCAGCATCCGCGAGAGCACCGAGGCGGTGGAGCTGGAGCGCTTCCTGGCGGCGCTGGCCCGCCCGGCCGACACCCGCGCGGCGCGCGTCCTGCTGGCGGGGCCGCTCGCCCTCGCCCTGGGCTCCACGCCGGCGGAGGCCCTGGGCCGCGGCGACCTGCTCGAACGTCTGCAGGGGGAGCTGCACCGGACCGGCCAGGAAGCCCGCCAGCGCGGCCTTGCCTCCGCCCTGGCGGCCATGCTCGAGCGCCTGGGCTGGCCGGAGACCCTGCTGGGCCTGCGCCGCGGCGAGCGGCGGCTGGTCAACTGGCGGCACCTGCTGGATTTGCTGTGCGCCGAGGAGGTGGCGGGCTGGAGCGATCCCGCCGAGCTGGCCCGGCGCCTGGCCGCGCCGGCGGAGGGCGCCACGCCCCCGCGCGACCTGGAGCTGCGCCTGGAGAGCGAGGACAACCTCGTGCGCGTCATCACCCAGCACAAGAGCAAGGGCCTGGAGTTCCCCCTCGTCTGCTGCCCCTTCCTCTGGTGCGGCGAAGGGCCCGACGAGGCCTTCGCCGCCGCGCTGCTCCACGACGATGAGGGCGCCCGCCTGGCGCCCCGCTCCGGCGCCGCGCCGCCCGATGAGGCCACGACGGCGGCCCAGGCCGACGAGGTGCTGGGGGAGAGCCTGCGCCTGGCTTATGTCGCGCTGACGAGGGCGCGCTCCCAGCTGGTGGTGCACAGTTTCTCCGTGCAGCGGGCGCGCAGCCGGCCCGGACCGCTCGACTGGCTGCTGCTGGCCGGCCGCCTGGCCGAGGGTGCCGTGCCTGGTTTGGCGGCGAGCTGGCGGGAGCTGGACCACGCGGGCGCCTTGCCTCTGTGGGAGGCCTGGGAGGATCTGGCGGCGCGTTCGGCGGGCGACATCGGCCTGGAGAGCTTGGAGCCGTCCATCGCGCTGGCGGAGGTCCCGCCGCCGGCGGGCGGGGAGGGAGCCGTCGAGCTGGCGCCGCGGGACTTCCACGGCCGGATCGCCGCGGGGGAGCAGGTCAGCTCCTTCACCAGCCTGATAACAGGCGCCCACGCCGACCTGCGCCAGGACGAATGGTTCGGCGCCGACCCGGCCACCGCCGGGGAGGACCTGGCGGAGGACCTGCGCGCCACCGCCCCGCATGGCGATTGGCGGGCCGCCTTTCCCCGCGGCCGGGAGGCGGGCACCTGCCTGCATCGACTGCTGGAGCTGGCCGACTTCGCCGTCGACGGCCCCGGGCGCGAGGAGGAGTGTCGCCGGGAGTTGATCGCCCACGGACTGGATCCGGCCCTGGCCGCCGGCACCCGGCGCTGGCTGCGCGAGGTGCTGGAGGCGCCGCTCGACGCCGACGGCTTCCGCCTGGCGCGGCTTGAGCCGGACCGCCGCGTGGCGGAGCTGGAGTTCCACTTGCGGGTCGACAGGCTGCTGGAGGGCGGGCTGGAGCAGCTGGCGCGCCGCCACGGCCTGCTTGACGCGGAGCGCCTGGGCGTGCGCGACGGGGAGACGCGGCGCACCCTGGCGCAAGCGGCCGCCCGCCCCCTGCGGCGCCTGCCCGCCGGCTGGCTGAAGGGCTACATCGATCTCTGCTTCCAGCACGACGGGCGCTGGTGGGTGCTGGACTGGAAGTCCAACCACCTGGGACCGGCGGCGTCCAGCTACACGCGGGAGGCGATGGTGGCGGAGATGGCCCGCTCCGGCTATTTTCACCAGGCCCTCCTCTACCTCGGCGCCCTGCACCGCCACCTGGGTCGGACCCTGCCCGGTTACGAGCCGACGCGGCACCTGGGCGGCCTGCACTATCTCTTCCTGCGCGGCGTGGCCCCGGAGAGTCCGGGCACGGGCGTGCTGAGCGGGGAGCTGCCCCTGCCCCTCATCCTCGAGCTGGACGCGGCGCTGGGAGGTCGGCCATGTCCCTGATGCGCGAGACCCTGATCCTGGAGGGCTTCCGTCCCCTCGACCTGGAACTGGCCGCCCTGCTGGGCAGGCTTGAGCCGGAGGCCCCGCCCGCCGTGGCCCTGGCCGGAGCCCTGGCCAGCGCCTGGCGCCTGGCGGGCCATGCCTGCCTCTCCCTGGCCGAGGTGGCCGGCCGGGAGCTGGGCCGCGCCGCCGGCCCCTGGGGGGAACGCGCTCCCGCGCTGGAGGCCTGGCGCGCCGACCTGCGCGCCAGCCGGCTTGTCTCCCGCGGCGGGGCGATGGAGGAAGCGGCGCCCCTCGTGCTGGACGGGGACGACGGTCTCTACCTGCAGCGCCTGCACGCCGCCGAGGGCCGCGTGGCGGAGGCCGTCCTCGCCCGCCTGCGCCCCTGCCCGCCGCCGCCAGGGCTGGAGGGCCTGTTGGCGGAACTGGCCGGCGCCCTGGACGAGGGGCAGCGTGGGGCAGTGCGGGCGGCCTTCCATCGCGGCGTGTCCATCCTGACGGGGGGTCCGGGCACGGGCAAGACGAGCACCCTGGGCCGCCTGCTGGCCATGGCGCTGGCCGGGGAGCCGGAGTTGCGCATCCGTCTGGCGGCGCCCACCGGCAAGGCCGCCGCCCGCATGCAGGAGGCCCTGGCCGCCACCGCCGCCCACCTGCCGGAGAGGGCGCGGGACGCCCTGGGCGGGCTGCCGCGGGCGGGCACCCTGCACCGCCTGCTGCACGAGCGCCCCGCCCTGGACTGGCTGGTGATCGACGAGGCCTCGATGGTGGACCTGCCGCTCATGGCGCAAGTGGCGGAGTTGCTGCCCCCCGCCGCCCGGCTTCTGCTGGTGGGCGACGCCGACCAGCTGGCTTCGGTGGAGGCGGGCGCCGTCCTCCATCATCTGGTGGCGGGGTTGGCCGCGCGGTCCGCGGCGGTGGACGACGGAGCACCACCGCCCGTCACCCGGCTCACAGTAAGCCGCCGCTTTCGCGACGAGGGGGGAATCGGCGCCCTGGCCGCGGCCGTGCGCAACACCGACGGGGAGCGGGTGGAGGACGTGCTGGCGGCGGGCGACGGGGAGCTGGAGTGGATCCGGCCGGACCGGCCGGGGTGGAGCCGCCGCCTGCAGGACCTGCTCGAGGAGGGGACGCGCCCCTTCCGCGAGGCGCCGGACGCCGCCGCCGCCCTGGCCGCCCTGGACCAGTTCCGCGTGGTCTGCGCCCGGCGCACGGGACGGCTGGGGGTGGAGGGGGTCAACGCCTGGTGTGAGCGGCGCTGGACGGCGCCGGGCCAGGCCGCCCGCTCGCCCATCCTGGTCAGGGCCAACGACGCCGTGCTGGGTCTGGCCAACGGCGACAGCGGTGTGCGCGAGGGCTTGCCCGGCGATGCGGCGGCGCGCTGCCTCCTGGCCCCGGAAGGTGTCCCGCGGGAGTTGGCGGCGGCCCAGCTGCCGCCCTTCGACCCGGCCTGGGCCATCACCGTCCACCAGGCCCAGGGCTCGGAGGCGGACAACCTGCTCCTCATTCTGCCCGAGGCGCCCTCGCCCCTCCTCTGCCGCGAGCTGCTTTACACGGGACTGACCCGCGCCCGGCGCCGCCTGACCGTGGTGGCCTCGGCCGAGGCCCTGCGCCTGGCCGTGGCCCGCCGCCAGGAACGCGGCAGCGGATTGGCCGTGCGTCTGACATTTTTGACCGGACAAGAGGGAGGAGGGGCGTGAGGCTGCTCAATCTGCTGGTGGTGATGGCGGGAGCGGGCCTGGGTGGCGGCCTGCGCTATGCCCTGGGCGGCTGGGTGGCCCAGCGCTGGGGCGCCGCCTTTCCTTGGAATACGCTGGCCGTCAACCTGAGCGGCTCATTCCTGCTCGGCCTGCTGGTGGCCCTTTCCCTCGAGCGCGACCTCGTGTCACCGCCGCTGCGCCTCTTCCTGGGGGTGGGGCTGCTGGGGGGCTACACCACCTTCTCCACCCTGGCCTGGGAAAGCCTTGCCCTCATCCAGCAGGGCTGCCTGCTGCAGGGTGCGGCCAACCTGCTGGGCAGCCCGCTGCTGGGGCTGGCGGCAGCGGTGGCGGGGCTGGTCCTGGGGAGGATGATATGAGACCCGGCCATCGCATCGGCGCGGTGGCGTGTGACACGCCGGTGGCCGACGAGAGATGGGAAAGGAGGACAACATGACCTTGGAAGGACGCGCGCTCAAGGTGACAGTCTTCTTCGGGGAATCGGACCGCTGGCGGCACCAGCCGCTGCACACGGCCCTGGTGGAGCTGCTGCGTCGCGAGGGCTGCGCCGGCGCCACCGTGCTGCGCGGTGTGGAGGGCTTCGGCCAGGCCAGCCGCATCCACAGCGCGCACATCCTGCGCCTCTCCGAGGACCTGCCCATGGTGCTTGTCTTCGTGGACCGGGCCGAGCGGGTGGAAACCCTGCTGCCTGTCATCGAGGGCATGCTGGACGGCGGCCTGATGACGGTGGAGGAGCTCCACGTGCGGCACTACGCGAGTGGACGCGCCGGTGGGGCAAGTGCTTGAATCAGGCAATGAGACGCCGGCAAGATGAAGCATCCGGCCACCCTGGCCTGGGCCGCAGGACCGCCCCGGAAGCCCGCTCTGCCCGAGCCATGCCCCTGCCCCGGCTGCTGGAGCGTCTGCTGGACAAGTGGCAGCTCATCGCGCTGGTGGTGGACGAGTTCAGCGGGACGAAGGGGCTCGTCACCCGGGAGGACGTGATCGAGACCTTGCCGGGAAACGAGATCGTGGACGAGGCGGACAATGTGGCCGACCTGCAGGCGACCGCGCGCCGGTGCTGCGCTGCCCGCATCCGCGCCGCGGGAACCCCGCCCCGGGCGGAGCGCTGACGACACATGGAGGAGGTGATGCCCGCCCTGCTGCCCGACATCGTGATCATCTTCGCGCTGGCGGTGGTGGCTGCCCTGGCCTGCCACCGGCTGCGCCTGCCCATGCCCATCGGCCTGCTGCTGGTGGGCGTGCTGGCCGGTCCCGACGCCCTCGGCCTGGTGCGCGGCGTGCACGAGATCGAGCTGCTCTCCGAGATCGGCGTCGTCCTTCTCCTCTTTGTCATCGGCCTCGAGTTCTCCCTCGCCGACCTGGCCCAGCTCAAGCGCCACTTCCTGGTGGGCGGCTCGGTCCAGTTCTTCGGGACGGCGGGCCTCGTGGGCGCCGGCCTCCTGCTGGCTGGGGTCACCCCGCCCCAGGGACTCTACCTGGGCTTCGTCATCGCCCTCTCCAGCACGGCCATTGTGCTGCGCCTGCTGCAGGAGCGCGCGGAGCTGGATTCGCCCCACGGCCGCGCCGCCCTGGCCACCCTCATCTACCAGGACATCGCCGTGGTGCCGGTCATGCTGCTGGCGCCGCTGCTGGCAGGCGCCGCCACCGGGACCGGCCTGACCCAGGCGGGGAGCCTGCTCCTGCGGGTGGCGGGCGTGGGCACCTTCTCCTACGCGGCCTACAAGTGGATCGTGCCGTGGATCCTGGAGCGCATCACCCGCACGCGCAGCCCCGAGGCCTTCCTCCTGGGCGTCGTCCTCCTCTGCATCGGCATCGCCCTCCTCACCCAGGCCCTGGGCTTGTCCCTGGCCCTGGGCGCCTTCCTGGCCGGGCTGATCATCTCGGAGTCGGAGTACTCCAACCAGGCCGTGGCCGTCATGCTGCCCTTCCGCGACGTCTTCCTCAGCCTCTTCTTCGTCTCCACCGGCATGCTGCTGGACATCCAATACCTGCTGGCACACCCGCTGCTGCTGGGCCTGCTCACCCTTGGCGTGCTGGTGGTGAAGCCACTGCTGGCCACCGCCGCGGCCCTGGCCCTGGGCCTGCCCCTGCGCCCCGCCGTGCAGTCCGGTCTGGCCCTGGGACAGGTGGGGGAGTTCTCCCTGGTGGCGGCCAAGGCGGGCGTGGTGGCCGGCCTGCTTCTGCCCGACCACTTTCAGGCCGTGCTCAATCTGGCGGTGATCACCATGCTGCTGACGCCGCTCCTGATCGCCGCCGGACCACCCAGCGCCGTCTGGCTGGCCCGCACACCCCTGGCCCGCCTGGCGCGGCGGGGTGTGGCGGATGTCGCGTCCGGGACCGACCACCCGCAGGTCGGCCACGTGCTCATCGTCGGTTTCGGCGTGACCGGGCGCAACGTGGCTCGAACCGCCCGCCTGGCCGACCTGCCCTACCTCATCCTCGAGATCAACGCCGGCATCCTGCGCGAGGCGGCCGCCCAGGGCGAGCCCATCCACTACGGGGACGCCACCCAGGAGTCCATCCTGCGCCACGTGGACGCCGACAAGGCCCGCGCCGTCGTCGTCCTCATCAACGATCCGGCCGGCACGCGGCGCATAGTGGAATTGGCGCGGCGCATCGCCCCGGACGCCTACCTGCTGGTGCGCAGCCGCACCCTGCGGGAGGTGGAGCCTCTCATCGCGCTGGGCGCCGACGAAGTCATCGCCGACGAGCTGGAGGTCTCCATCGAAGTCTTCTCCCGCGTCCTGGCCCGCATGCTGGTGCCGCGGGAGGACATCAAGCGCCTCATCGGCGAGGTGCGGGGCGACTGGCGGCGCATGGCGCGCAGCTTCGCCAAGGACGCCACCGTGGTGCCCGTCTCGCGCATCCACATCCCCGACCTCAGCACCCACAGCCTGCGCCTGGGGGCGGACTCCCCCCTGGTCGGGCGCACCATCGCCACCAGCGGCCTGCGGCCACAGCACGGGGTGACGGTGCTGGCCATCACCCGCGCCGGCCATACCCTGGGCAACCCCCACAGCGACGAACCCTTGCTGCCCGGCGACGTGCTCTTCGTGATCAGTCCGCTGGATTGGGATCCGGCCACAGTAAGCTAAGGCCGGTGCCGCGCAAAGATGAGCAGGCTGAGAATGGGCTTGCGTGGTTGGGGCCGATTGATTGAATGCATGCGGCTGACAGTTGACAGTCAAGGCAGAGGGCTGCAGCCGGAAACACGTGTGGAGGACCACTGGCATCTTCCATTGACAAGCGTCACGTGACAAACTATCCTCTTGCCCGATGATCAAGAGCTTCGCCGACAAGGCAACTCGAGAATTGTACACAAATGGCACCTGCAGGCGTATCCCGCCCGATCTTGCAAGGCGTGCGCGTCGCAGGCTGGAGTACATTGATCACGCATCGAGAATTGAGGATCTACAAGTACCGCCAAGCAATCGTTTGCATTCGTTAGGTGGTGATCGACAAGGACAGTACGCCATTTCAATTAATGATCAATGGAGAATTGTCTTTAAGTGGATCGATGGGGATGCTTACGATGTTGAAATTGCAGATTACCATTAGGTTTGTAATAGGAGAATAAGATGAGTTACACAAACGATCAGGCACGTGCCATCAGACCGATTCATCCAGGTGAGATGCTACGTGAGGATTTCATGCCTGATTTCAAGCTGACTACCGCTTCGCTGGCTGCTTCATTGGGTGTTTCGCGGCAAACGATCAATGAACTGCTTCGAGAGCGACGTGCGGTCAGCCCTGAGATGGCCCTGCGATTGGCGCGATTGTTCGGAAACATGCCAGAATTCTGGTTGAATGCCCAGCGGGCCGTGGACCTCTGGGATGTTGCCCGAACCATGCAGTCGAGCGTGATGCAGATATGTCCGCTGAAGGCCTCCTGACACGGAGGAGGTCTCCGGAACTTAAGGTTGGTTCTCATCGCGGAGTTGTCGGATTCAGATCGGGTCGAATTGCGTGCTGTGAAGCAGGGGATCAATCGGCTCCTGGCGACAGCAATGGCTCACAGCGACAAGCCGTGGCATTGGACTCAATCCCGGCAGGGGGTTCGGCCCTCCCGTTGAGAGTGGTCTGGTTCGGCAATCAGAAGCGTCCGCTCATGGGAGAGCATGGTTTGCGCCACTTCGTGGGGGATACTGCACTTGAGCACGTTGGACGCAAATTCCATTGTTAATATGGTAATGAAAAGCGAGGTGGAATATGAGATATATCGCATTAAAACTCATGATATTACTTCTTTCACTAAGAGCCTATCCGTGAATAATGTTTACGTCTCCCGGCACCATGCGGAAAACAATGATGGCTGCGGCAAGCATGACCAGCGCGATGTAGCTGCGGTCGAGTTTTTCATACCGCACCAGAAGCTTTCGAAAGCGGTTGAACCACGAATGGCTCACCTCAACAACCCACCGACGTGGTTTATAGCCAAGGGGCTTCTGGACCATCTCATCTCTCCTCGATCGGACATGGGGCGTGTAATCACGAGACGTCATTTGTTCATAGGCGGGCAGCCCCGCATAGCCGGCATCAGCGCAAAGGTGCTGCGGTGCTTCATCCGTGACCGCAGGCCGAGGCAGCATGACACCATCCAAGACAGCCGCCAACTGGGTCACGTCATGCCGATTGGCTCCGCAGACGACGATCGACAACGGGACGCCACGTCCGTCGGTCAGGAGGTTGCGCTTGGTCCCCATTTTTTCCCCGGTCCGTTGGGTTCTTCCCGACGGACTCTCTTGCCAGTGGCGCCTTGGTCAAGGCCCCATCGATACTTTGCCACGCCCAAGCAATTCCCTCCATCTCATCGTACTCAACAAGTCCCGAACGCCACAGAGCGGCAAACACACCTGCGCGTTCCCACTCCAGAAACCGGGTGTGAATGGCGCTTGCGCTCCCAAAGACATCTTTGGGAAGGGCCTTCCACTGACAGCCCGTACGAAGAACAAACAAGATGCCTTCAAGGACCAATCGCGCTGACTTTGGCTTACGTCCACCGCCTGGCTTGCGCTTGTAGTCTCGATTCGGATCCCGCTGCGGCGATGGAAGCAGGGGCTCCACTCGGCTCCAGAAGGCATCCGACAATTCCCAGCTCGCCAATCGCGACATGGCTGACTCCTCCAGTTGTGATGGAGGAAGCTGGCTCAACGGAATCGAAATGTCAACCTATTTACGGATAAGCTCT
>JAUXWS010000008.1 GCA_030685015.1 bacterium | reverse complement strand
GGTGGGCACAACCACCTATCGGAGCACGATCACCTTGCCGGAAGACGCGCACCTGTACTGGCGCGTCATCTACATCAACACACTTGGCCAACGGTTCTGGTCCGGAACGGGAACCTTCTGGACCCAACCCTCCATGCGGTGTCGCAATCTGATCTGAGGCTGACGTGTTACGATTTCCTCATCACCTGAAAGGCCCAACCATGCCCCGCCACTACATGATCGACATCGAGACCTGGGACACCGCGCCCACGGCCGTCATCCGCGCCATCGCGACCGCGATCTTCAACCTGGACGGCGAGGTCATTTGGAAGGGTCTCATCGACTGTCGGCGCACGGTCGATGCTCAGATTGAGTCCGGCAGGACCATCGACGCCGCCACCATCCACTGGTGGGCAAGCCGGACGACCCGACTGAGCGAGATGCTGGACATGGCCGACGGCAAAACGTCCAACGTGGAGATCCACACTGCTTCCACCTTGGGCAACATCCTGGATTCCATCGCGTACGCCACCAGCACCATTCAAGCCGACACCCGCATCTGGAGCCGCGGCCACTTCGACCTCCCCATCCTGGCGCACCTCCTCACCAGCCAAGGCAGGCCCATTCCCTGGCGCCACAACCAGGTGCGCGACGTGCGCACCCTGGACGATCTGGTGCCACCCTCGAATGCCACCATCCCCCACCACCCCCTGGCCGACTGCCTGGCGCAGATCGCACAGGTGTGCAAGGCCATGGAGCTGGCGCCGGCCACGGGACAGCCGCATCCAAGGACTGTCTTCGGGGCTGGGTTCAGCCAGCCTCTTCGCGCTTGCCCTACGACGGACTGGCATGGCGCCACGACGCCTGCACCGGATCCCAGCACCCAGGAGCTAGCCAATGCCTGAGACCACCAACCACGCCGCCGGCGGGCCGCAAGGCCCGCTGGACGCCCCGCGCCAATCGGACGCCCCGCGCCCGCTGGAGTCCCTCGACGCCATCCCGGACGAAACATGGACCCAGGTCCGCGACATGCTGGCGCCCTACCGCGAGGGCTTCCAGAAGGGATGGGAGCTGGAGGCCAGAAGGGGCAACCCGGCCGGATACTCGGTCCTGCCGGCCAGCAGGCCGGACAGCCACGCCGCCGCCCACCGGCTGGGCTTCCAGGACGGCATCGGCTGGCGCATGGAGGTGGAGGCCATCGTCCGCAAGCAGCTGGAAGACGTGATCGGGCTGCTGGACCAGGAAGGCGTCAAGTCACCCTTGTGCACGTTCGACGATCCCGAGTACCTGCCTAGCCGGATCCAGATCCTCCTCAAGGAGCGGGATCCGAAGGCCTGTCCCGCCATCAAGTACGTGCCGCCGCCCAAGCCCCAAGGTGCCGAGGGCATCCTCCTGGTGGACAGGACCCCGGCGGAGGCATACGCCGCGGCCAAGCGCACGCAAGATTTGGAAGCCCGGGCGGCCATCCACCACGTGCATTCCGAGGACCTCACGCCAATCAGCGACGCGGAGAAAGACGACCTGGTCCGACGCGTCGAAATCAAGCACATCCATCGGCGCTACACCCAGGATGACCTGGCTCGCGTCCTGGGCATCGGCATTGGCCGAGTGAAGAAATGGTTGCTGCGCAAAGGGCGCCCATCCACCAAGGAAGATGTCGCCCGCATCACCGCTTGGCTGCAGCGGATCAGCTGAAAGGACCACCCATGCCCACCACCAAGCAACGCGTCGACGCCATGGAAGCCAGCATGGCGGAACACAGAAAACGTCAGGACGCTTTAGAGGCGCGCATCCAGGCACTGGACCAGCGCCTCAACAAGGCCGCGGAAATCGTCCAGGCCACACACAAGCAGCAGGAAGCCCTCGGCCGCAGAATGGACCAGATCGCCAGCCGCATGGAGCAACTCGTCCAGGACGTCGACCGCCGCCTGGCCACCATGGAGAAGGCCCTGGCCGCCGCCGGCATCACCAACCCAACCGACCCCGAGGACGAGCGCCGCCGGCGCCTGCACGCCCGTCTGCGAGAGGAGGCGCGCCGGCTCAGCTACGGACCCAACAAGCTGGCCCGCGCCCTCGGCATCCCCGTCAGAACCGTCAGCCACTGGCTGAAAGGGGACGTCACGCCCCGTTCTCAAGAGCACCTCGCCGCCATCGTCGACTGGCTCGAATCCACTCAGTGGCTCACTCCCGAGGATTAGCAGGATGAATCAAAGAACTGAACAAAAGACGCAGAACCGTCACAACGGCAGGCCAAATCGATTTGGCCAAAATGGCACAGATTTGAGCTCGGACCTTGTTGGAATTATGAACACATTTTGTGCCAAACAGGCCAATGCGATTTGGCTCATATCTCTGTCGAATTTTGCTTGTAGCTTTGGCAACTCGCCAAGTGGCTTTTTCATATCGGCCAAAAGCCATAGGGTGAGGGACGAACGAAAAAAGTTTCTGCCCGCTGGACCGTGCCCGCGCAACGAACAATCTATTCTCTTTTTAAAGTGTAATACGTCATGCAGCCACAGTCCCGCGGGCAGACCAAAACTTTTTGAGTTCGCCCTTTTCCCATTAGCTTTTGGCAATGCACTTTTATCCAATTGGCAAAAGTCGGCATTCAGAACCTGTTCCGGTCTGGCTGGCCGAAGGCCGTCCCCGCTTTTCCCCAACCGCTGGTCTTATCTCCGCCGCCCGCCGCGACGCGCGCCCCGCCCGGCCGCCACGCGGCCACAGGCGCCCCACACGCCCCCAACCGTCAACACCCAGCCCCACGGAAGGATGAACCCATGAACACGCCCCACGCGGCGCCCCTGGCGCCCTGCAGCCCAGACATGCCCCTCCTCGACCCCGCCATCCCCGAGGGCTTCCAGGTCCACAACGAGCACTGGTCCTTTTCGCGCTTGGACACCTACGCCCGCTGCCCCCTCGCCTACAAGGCCCGCTACCTGGATCCGCAGATCTATGGCGCCGGCTACGTAAAACCCATCCCCGACCCGAGCTCACCTGCCGAGCTCGGAACCCTCTGCCACCGGACCCTCGAACTCGTCGGCGCCAGCCTCAGGCAGTCCCGCCACAAGGGACGCCTCTTCAAGCAGCAGAAACTCCTCCTCGACTGCCTGCGCCAGGCCTTCGTCGAACAAGCCTCCACCAACGGCCAAGTCCTGGCCGACGCCCAGGCCATCCTCATCGAGTACCTGCGCACCGGCGACTTCTACAGCGACCAGATCATCGGCCTGGAATGGCCCT
>JAUXWS010000007.1 GCA_030685015.1 bacterium | reverse complement strand
TCGCTGTCCCGGCTGGAAAGCGAAATGGGGGAGATCCGGCGCCTGCACATGCAGCGGGTGCCGGCGTGAAGCTCACCGTGACAGGGGCCCTGCTGATCCTGGCGGCGGGCCTGCTGGGCTGGCAGGAGGTACGCGTGCGCCTGGCCGAGCAGGGAGCGGCGGCCGCCCGGCGGGCTGCGGTCGGCCTGGAGGCACCCCTGCAGGTGGACGACTCCACCACCGTCACGCGCGCCCTGGAGGGCATGCTGCTGGAGCGGGACGCCAGCATCCACCGCCTGACCCGCCAGCTGAAAGCGGCCACGCGGGCCCAGATGGACCTGCACCTGGCCCTTGAGCGCCGGGACCTGCCGCCGGCGACCCTTCACCTGGATCAGGCTACCCGCACGCCGGCGGATTCCGACCTCATCCGCTACGAGGTGCCCTTTGTCCTGGCGGACGGGGACAGCGTGGACGGGCTCTGCGTGGCTGGCAGAGTGGGCCTGGACCAGCCCGGGCCGGACTGGCTGCCCAGCCTGGCCGTCACCTTGGACCAGGTGCGGCTGCAGGCGGGCGTGGCCATCGACCTGGTGGAGGGGAAGGACGGCTGGCGGGCGATCACCCGGACATCCAGTCCGGCCTTGTCCGCCGGCGTCATACTGGCCGTGCAGCCCAGGAAGACCACCTGGCGCGACCGCTTCCACCCCCTGGCCGGCCTGGGCGTCCAGGATGGCCATCCGCGCGTCGTGGCCGGCGCCCGGCTGGACCCCTGGGGCCTGGCCGTGTCCGCCGGCGCCGGGGCCGTGGGCGTCACCGTGTTCAAGTCCTTCTGAAGGAGATCGGATGGAGCAGCCCGCGCACATCAAGACCCTGTTCACACTGGCCGGACGACCCTTCCGGTTCAACGGCAAGGCCGTGCTGGACCGGCATGCCGGCGTGCATTTCCTGGGCAGCGCCGGCATGTGCTTGGTCCTGGGGCTCGTGGCCCGCTGGGCTGGTGTCGCCCGCCCGGACCTCCTCGGACCTGGGCTGGCTCTAGTGCTGGGAGTCCTGTGGGAGGTGGCGGACGGCTTCAAGCCCCTCTGGTACGAGGCACCTTTCGGGGACTGGCGAGACCTGATCCTGCGGGCCGACGGCTTCAGCTGGTCGGATGTGGCGGTGGACCTGTGGGGCGTGCTATTCGGCTTGATGGTGTTGCAGATCGGCTTCGGACTGTAGGAGGGACCCATGTTCGAGCAACTCGTCCGCGCGGCCATGGTCAATGTGGCCTACACGGCCCTGGCCGTGGTGCTGGCCCTGGCCTTGTGGAAGGGCGCCGACCACTGGCTCTTCCCCGAAATCGATTTCATCACCGAGATCAAGCAGGGCAACGTGGCCGCGGCCATCCTGGCGGGCGTCCTGTTGGTCTTCTGCGCCCACCTGGTCTCCGCGGGCCTGAACTGATGGGAGCGGGGCACACGTGCCGCCTGTGGCCCTGCCTGGGCCTGCTGCTGGTGCTGGCGGGGACCGCCCGGGGGACCTGGACCACACGCTACGACCCGCACTTCCAGAAGTACTCGAAGCGCTACTTCGGGGCGGATTTCGACTGGCGCTGGTGGAAGGCCCAGGCCATTGCCGAAAGCGCGCTTGACACCACCGCCCGCAGCTGGGCCGGCGCCCAGGGGATGATGCAGATCATGCCGGGCACCTGGCAGGATCTGGCTCCCAAGCTGGGCGTCACCTCGCCCTGGCTGGTGAAGGACAACATCCAGGCCGGGATCTACTACGACGCGCGCATGTGGGCCATCTGGAAGGCCCCGCGGCCGCTGGAGGAGAGGATCGCCTTCACCCTGGCCAGCTACAACGCCGGGCCAGGCCACATCATCAAGGCTCAGCGCCTGGTGGCGACCGGCATGAATCCCAACCACTGGGCGCCCGTGGCCGCCGAGCTGCACCGGGTCACTGGAAGGCACGCGGAGGAGACGCGAGGCTACGTGAAGCGGATCCGGAAGCTGCTTCAGGGGCTCGACAAGCATCCGCCGTAACGGCGCAGTCACCAGCCATTTTTCCCAGCGCCCTACCGCCTGTCGCCGTGGGGCGCTTGCTTTGCATAACACGGCGACCGTGCGGCGAC
The DNA here is from genome assembly GCA_030685015.1 of bacterium. Lineage (NCBI taxonomy): Bacteria > bacterium. The sequence goes on along the minus strand of JAUXWS010000007.1, from coordinate 25,687 downwards.
CGGAAACGAAAAAGGGTCCCGCCGGTGGCGGAACCCTTTGACTGTCAGTGCACCCAAGAGGAGTCGAACCCCTAACCTTCTGATCCGTAGTCAGACGCTCTATCCAGTTGAGCTATGGGTGCATCGCCTGGATGAAGGCCAAGAAGATAGGACAGGGGCCGGGGCCTGTCAATCGGGCGGGCAGGGAAAGTGCGTCGATCGGGAACCAATCCAGGCAGGGCGTGGGGTGATTGCCCACCTTCAACGCAATTCTGAGAGCTTGCGAATACGCACTTGACACTTGCCATTTAGCTTTGCTTTTGTGACTGTGTGGCGTGCCTCTCCGGACCGGATCACTCGATGCCGCCGGTGAAGCCCCGCGTGCCCTGAACCTGACCTTGAACCACAACGATAGGAAGTACGCCGGGTGCCCTCGGCGTCCTGGGATTGCACCAAAAGAAGGACGTGAATCATGAAACATCGTTTGCTTGCCTTGGCGCTGGTGGGACTGGTGGGACAGGTCATGGCCCAGACCGCCACCTATCCAGTCATCAGTGAGCTTCGCTTTTATGAGACCTCCAGCGTGAACGACGAGTTCATCGAACTCTACAATCCGACGCTGGATGCAGTGGATCTGAGTGGTTGGAAGATCCAATACAAATCCGCCACAGGAACCTCATGGACGGACAAGCTCACCTTCCCCAGCGGCGCCAGCATCGCCGCCCACGGATTTGTGTTGTTCGCCGGAAATGCCCTGACGACGCCAACGCCTGACTACATCTTCAATGGAGCCATCGGGCTTGGCAATTCCGGCGGGCATGTTCGCCTCATTGATGCATCGGTGAACCAGATCGATCTGGTGGGGTGGCTGACGGCGAATGCCCCTGAGGGTGCGGCCATCAACCCGACCCATCCACGCACCGGAAGCTATGAGCGCAAGTCAAATCCCTCGGACACCACCATTGACATGGCTGCGGGTGGCGCATCCGCGCTTTTGGGCAATGGTTGGGATTCGAACAACAATCTCAATGACTTCGTGATCCACGCCCCTGAAACGGCCAACCCCCAGAACAGCAGTTCGCCCACAGAGCCGTTCTTGGGAGGCAATGTGCCCCCCGCCATCGGCGCCATCGCCTACACGCCCAATCCCCTGACCCCGGGCGCCGACGTCACTTTCAACGCGACGATCACCGACAGCGACGGCCTTGTCACCGTGGCCACCCTGTACTACGGCACCACCCCCGGCAACCTGGACGGCACCATGCTGCTCTCGCCCGCCGGCGGCGACCAGTTCACCAACCTGACGCCCATCACCGCCCCCGGCGCCTGCCAGACTTTGTATTACAGGGTCGAGGCCTATGACGACGCGGGCGACTCCGCCCTCTCTGCCGTGTTCGCGGCCCCCGTCCAGTGCACCCTGAGCATCTACGAGATCCAGGGCCAGACTGATGTCAGCCCCTACAACGGCCAGCTGGTGACGACCGAAGGCCAGGTCACCTACCTCCAGACCTCGACCTCCATGTTCATCCAGGAGGCGAGTGGCGCCTGGCACGGCATCCAGGTCTTCGGCGCCCATCCCGGCGTGAGCGAGGGCGACTACATCCGCGTCACCGGCACCGTCCTCGAGTACAACGGTTTCACCGAGATCACCAACCCCGGCTTGGTCATCGAAGTCCTGGAGTCCCCGGGCAGCCTGGTGATCGAGCCTGTCCTCGTGACCGTGACCGATGCCAACCTGGAGGACTTCGAGAGCGTGCTCGTGCGGGTCGAGAACACCACCTGCGTCTCCGCGAACCCCTTCTATGTCTTCGACGGCAATGATCAGATCATGATCTACTTCCCCGGCTACGAGGCCGTGGAGGACGAGTGTTACAACATCCAGGGCGTGCGCTACGCCTACCAGTTCACCAAGGAGATCCTGCCCCGCACCATCGACGAGATCCAGGTGTGCGGCACGGTGGGCGCCGACGAGCTGCCCCACTCCTTCGCCCTGGGCCAGGCCTGGCCGAACCCCTTCAACCCCTCGGCCTTCATCTCCTACAGCCTGGACCGCAGCGCCCAGGTCCGGCTGAGCGTTTTCAACATCCTGGGACAGGAAGTGGCCGTGCTGGCCGACCAGCTGCTGCCCTCGGGCCAGCACCAGGCCCGCTTTGATGCCACAGGCCTGCCCAGCGGCCTCTACCTCTACACGCTGCAGAGCGAGGGACGCCAGCTGACCGGCCGCATGCTGCTGGTTCGCTAGCCGCCAACCCAGGCATGAAGCTGCCAACCCCCGCGGCGATCGCAGCCGCGGGGGTTTCTGCTCCCAGGACAGGTACGCGACAAGCCCCGGCTTTCAGGGGAGGGGGACGCTCCTTACTTTCGGATGGCCGGGTTCCCCTGCGGACTGCGGCGCAAGATTCCCCCCGACACGGTTGACAGCGATCCAGCTGGCTGGAGGTGAATGGAAAGCCTGAGTTCCCACCAGGTGCTCGTCATGCTCCTCTCCTTTGCCGTCCTGCTGGGGGTTGCGCGGATCCTGGGCGAATTGGCCCAGCGCTTCAGGCAACCGGCCGTGCTGGGCGAACTGCTGGCCGGCGTGCTGCTGGGACCCACCGTGCTGGGCGCCTTCGCTCCCGAGTTGGCGCTTTTCCTCTTCCCGCCCGTGGGCGCCAACGCCATCGCCCTGAACGCCATTGCCACCCTGGCCATCGTCCTATTCCTGCTGGTGGCGGGGATGGAGGTGGACTTGTCCATTGTCTGGCGTCAGGGTCGGGTGGCGCCCAAGGTCAGTCTGAGCAGCATCCTCATCCCCTTCGCGCTGGGTTTCACCGCCGCATGGTTCCTGCCGGAGCTGTTGGGTCGACATGCCGGGGCGGATCCAGTGATTTTCGCCCTCTTCCTGGCCACCGCCCTCTCCATCTCCGCCCTGCCCGTCATCGCCAAGACCCTGATGGACCTGGGACTCTACCGTAGCGACCTGGGCATGGTGGTCATTGCCGCCGCCATTTTCGACGATCTGGTGGGTTGGATCATCTTCGCGGTTGTCCTGGGTCTGATCAGCGGACATGTGGGGACGGCGAACGGTTTCCTGTCCATGATCGGTTTCACCCTGGCCTTCACCGCCGGCATCCTGACCCTAGGTCGCTGGTTGATCCATCACGCCATGCCCTATGTGCAGGCCTACACCCGCTGGCCGGGCGGGGAACTCAGTTTCGCTCTCATCCTGGCCTTGCTGGGGGCCGCTTTCACCGAGTGGATCGGCGTCCACGCCATCTTCGGCTCCTTTCTGGTGGGTGTAGCGATCGGGGACTCGCCCCATTTGCGGGAGCGGAGCCGCGTCATCATCGACCAGTTCGTCTCCTTCATCTTCGCCCCGGTCTTTTTCGCCAGCATTGGCCTGCAAGTCAACTTCATCACCAGCTTCAATCTTCCGCTGGTGCTGGGCGTCCTCTTCATCGCCACGGTCTGCAAGCTGCTGGGCGGCTACCTGGGCGGCCGCTGGGGCGGGATGAGCGTGCGGGATGCCTGGGCGGTGGGCTTTGGATTGAACGCCCGGGGCGGCATGGTGATCATCCTTGGGCTGCTTGCCCTGCAGGCCAGCATCATCGACCAGTACCTCTTCGTGGCCCTGGTCATCATGGCCATCGTCACATCAGTCATGAGCGGACCCATCATGCGCCTGCTCGTCCGGCACGGCAGCCGCCAGCATCTGGTGGATTTCCTCAGCGCACGGCATTTCATCCGAAACCTGCGCGCCGACACGCGGCGCGGCGTGGTGGAGGAGCTGGCGGGAGCGGTCTGCGCCGGCACCACGCTTGATCTGGCGACGGTGCAGGCGGCCGTCTGGGCCCGGGAAGAGGCGCTGCCCACCGGCCTGGGCAAAGGCCTGGCCGTGCCCCATGCCCGCGTGCCGGGTCTGCCCCGACCCCTTGTCGCGGTGGGCCTGTCCTCCGTCGGCGTGGATTTCGACGCCCCGGACGGCCGGCCGGCGCGGGTCATCGTCCTGCTCCTCACCCAGGAACACGATCCCGGCATCCAACTGGCCATCCTCTCGGAGCTGGCCCACCTCTTCCGCGATGAACGGATGGCGCCGCGCGTGCTGGAGACGCGCAGCTACACGGACTTCGTCGCCTTGATGAGGACGGCCGTCATCGAAGCCCACATTTAGTGGACTGAACCCCGTGATCTGTCGGACGCTGTTAGCTGGTTGCATCTGGAGTGACTCGATCGAGGCCATGACACAACCCTTCGGCAAGCGCTCCCGTTGCCCACCGTGGCGTTGCACCCCATGACGTAGCTCCACTACGCCTGCGGGGCCGCGCCTTGCGCTGAGCGACGTGGTCGCTTCAACAGCCGCATTGCACAGGAACCGATCCATCGGGGGCCGATTACCGCATTTACAACAAGCAAGGCCCCCTTCCCGTGGGAAAGGGGCCTTGCCCTGTGCTCTGATGTGGGCGCGGATCAGCGCAAGAGCTGCATGGTCCGGGCCTGGCGGAAATCCGGCGTGGTCAGCAGGTAGACATAGGTCCCGCTCGCCACTTGACGGCCCTGCTCGTTGGTGCCGTCCCACCGCTGGGCATGGGGACCCCAGGGCAGGGTCTCGCCGCTCAGAAGCTGCTTCACCCGCTCGCCCAGCATGTTGTAGACGCCCAGTTCCACTGGCACGGCGGCGGGCAGGGTGAAGCGGATGAGGGTGACCGGGTTGAAGGGGTTGGGTGCGTTGCCGTCCAGGGAGTAGCCGGCCGGCGGACTCAGCGTCGAGACATAGACGGCCGTGGCGTGGAACTCGCTGCTTCCGTCCAGATCCACCGCCTCCACCCGGTAGCAGTAGACGGTCCCCGGCTCCACATCCTGGTCGATGCTGCGGTAGTCGGTGGCCGAGCTGCTGTTCTCGCGGCCAAGCAGGCCTTCATCGAGCAGCCAGTCGTTGATCGGCGTGAAGGCCATGTCCGCCGGCAGAACTCCTTCCGCCGAGGTGGGAGCGCGCCAGAGGCGGAAGCCCAGGCTGTTGATCTCCGACTCGGTGCGCCAAGTGATGATGTTGCGGCCAAAAGTGGCCTCGCCCGCGAAATCGCTGAACTCGACGGGCAGGGTGTAATCGGCGGCGGCACCCGGCTGCGGCCAGGATCCGCCGAAGGGCTCCACGTCATCCACGCTGTTTTGCAGGGCCACAGCCGATTCGCTCGTCATCTCCATGCCCAGGGTCTGCTGGTTGGTGGCGGAGGCGCTGATGTCGACGGTGAGGAGCACGCGGGTCGCCTGACCATGGCCCACCAGCAGGCTCAAGCCGGTGAAGTTGGGATTGATCGTGCCCGAGATGGTGCTGCCCAACTGCGTGTCGACCCCGGCGTCGTACTGGTCGTTGCCATTGACGTCCCACCACAAACGGAAGGCGGAGACATGGGCCGTGGTGGCGTTGGAGGAGGATGTCTTGGTGAAGGAAAGCCGTGTCACCACCAGATCGGCGCCGGGCATCTCCGAGTTCAGTTCCAGCCGCGTGATGGCGTTGTTGGTGGAATTGGGGCTCATGTTGGCGCCGATGTCCACTCCGCGCAGGGTCAGGGTGGGGTTGACCACATAGACCATGCGGTTGGCCGCCACCGGCTTGCCGTCGGGGGCGTTGCCCTGGGCGTCCGTGCCGCCCACCCACCAGAACATGTAGTCGTAGCCGAATCCCTGGGCATACATGGTGGCGCCGTCCAGGTAGCGCTGAATCAAGCCGCCGCCCGTCGTGACGGTGGCGCTGTACTCGGCGTCGTAAGCGGAGTACTTGGTCGAGTCGTTGTCGAAGGCCCAGTGGACGGAGAGGGTCTCGCCGTCCTCGTCCACATTGGCCTGCAGCATGTAGCCTGGGCTGTCGGCGCGGGCATTGATGTGGAAGCGCCAGGCGGGGCTGGCGTTGGACAAGGTGGGCGCGTTGACCGAGATGTTCTTGACGCGCGTGCCCTGGTTGGCGCCCAGGTCGCCACCGATGTCGTAGGCTCCCGTGGTGGCCGTCAGCACGATGCCGAGCGCCGTCAGGTTGCAGGTGCCGTTGACGAAGTCCGTGGCTTCGTCCAGCACGGCGTCCCCGCGGCCGCTGATGATGAGGCTGGTCACGGTGCCGCCGCCCTGGGGCGTCGCGTCCAGGGTGAGGGGCTGCTGCGAGGCGTCGAACCAGGTGATGTTGTTCTGGTACACGTCCTTCACCGTCACCGTGTTGGTGCCGGACCAGGGGGTGCCGCTCTCCTGGCTGGCCGCATTCAGGCTGAAATTCATCTGGTCCGGATCCAGGGCGAGGATGGTGATGTCGCTGGACCAGGGATTGTTGGGGACACCCGTGGCCAGGGCGTTGATGGCGCCGGTGGTGCTGGCGTTGTAGAAACGAACCAGGAGGGTGGTCGTGTTCACCCCATTCTCGAAGGAAATGTTCTTGGCCGTTGCCCAGTTGGTCGTGTAGGCGGCGCCCCCCACCTTGATCTGCGGATTATTGCCGGAGGGGCTGGCCACCGCCGTGCGACTGAACAGCGTGCTCACATCGTCCGTGTCGAAATCGCAAAGGAAGTTGCTGGCATCCACCACATAGAGATCGACGCCGAAAGCCGTCCCGGCGTCGGTCGGAGTGGGAGTGCCCGTGACGCCCGTGCCGTTGACGAAGCTTTGCCCGCTGAGGGCGACCAGCACCTTGTTCGGATCGCCCGTCACGATGCTGCAGTCCAGGGTGTCGGCCAGCAGCCCGGCCGTGGCCGCCCGCAGCTGATAACTGCCTGGGACGCTGCCCGACACCCAGAAAGAGGCGGAGGAGGATCCCTCCAGGTCCAGCGAGGAGATGAGGGGCGTGCCGTCGCTCTCGCTGGAGAAGGTGAGGACACCCGGCCCCGCCACCTGGGAGAGAGCCAGGGTGCGCGTGCCCGTCTCCAGGTTGCCGTAGGCGTCCCGCATGGACACGACCACCTCGTCCTCCCAGAGGCCGACCTCCTGGTTGACCGTTCCCGCCAGCGCCAGGCGCTGCACCTCCTGGAAATCAATGCTGGAGGCGGAGGCCGCCGTGTTGTTCTTGTCGTCGGTGGCCAGGAGCCGGTAGAAGCGGTACTGCGTCCCGTAGGCCCAGCTGCCGCCGTAATTGGAGTCGCTCACATTGGAGTCGGTGGAGAGGGTTGTCCAGGAGGCGCCGTTGAGGCTTCCCTGCAAGGAGACGGAAGCCATGGACGGATCGGTCGAAATCGAGTTGGCCGTGCCACTCCAGACGACGGAGCCGCCACTCAGATCCGAGCTGGAGTTCGGATTGACCATGGAGGGGTTGGCGGGGGGGATGCGCTCCGTGGTGGCGGTGAGGTTGTGGCCGTCCTCCATCTCGTTCCCCGCCGTGTCACGCAGTTCCGCGGCCAGCACATCCCGGTCGTAGGTGATGGTGCCTTGCCAGTTCCGATGCGGGAGGGAGCTGGCCAGGTTGAGGGTCCACACCGTGTTGGAGGAGCCGGTCAGGCTGATGCCGGCGATGCTGCCCACGATGCCGTCCCCGGACACGCTGAAGGCGGCGCCCACGTCGCCACCGAATTCCGCCACGGCCTCGTTGGTTTGGATGCGGATGGTGGTGAGGCTGGTGGCATAGGTGCCGGCCAGCACCATCGTGGGCGGGCTCAGGTCGGCCTGCATCACGCCGTAGGTGAAGCCGGCCCCGGTCAAGGTCATGGTGCCGGCATGCTTCACGGCGGCGCCCGCGATGGAAGCGTAGGTCTCGCTCACCTCGGCCTGGTGGATGGACGTGCACTTGCCGTCCAGGTGGATGGTGAAGGTCGCGTCGCCGCTTTGCCAGCTCGAGGGGGCCGTGATGGTGAAGGTCAGCCGGGACTGCCCGCTGCCGTTGGTGGTGATGGTGATGCCCGAGGCCTGGGAGTTGCTGTAGCTGTAGAAGTCGATCAAATCACCTCCCAGCGAGTCGGGAGGGTTAGTGGTGTTCGGAATGATGATCAGTTCGTCGATGGGGGCCGTGGAGTTCCAGGTGCCGGCTTGCAGCACGGCCGTGATGTAGATCGTCTCGCTCGGAGTGATGTTCTGGTCGGCGATGCCGCCGGAACCGTGGAAGAAAAGGCTGTCCAGGGCAAAGGTGGTGCGGAGGCTTTGGTCCGCGTTGTCGTTGCCGTCGTCGGGATGGCCAGATGATGCAAGCGCCGGCATGACCAGCAGCAGTGTGAGCAACACTTGCAGGAACCGGGCGATCATTGGCTTCATGCTGTCCCTCCCAGGCTTGTCCACGCACCGCAGGCTGAATACATGTTCGTGGACGCGGCAGGTTTTCGCTGACTTGCTCGTCACCAATTTAGGACAGGTATTCAGGTGGATCAAGCTGGTCATCACTACCGCCGGGAGCTTGCCTGGTGAGAAGGCGAGGGCTTCACGCCCGCCGTGTTCACGGCTATATCGTCAGCTTTGTGGCCAAGCTTGAGCGGCCTCACCCGGCATTCACTCAAGTGCTTATGGGCGTGCGGCGGGGCAGGGCATGGCCGGCGGCTTGCCCCGGTCCGTTTCGTCTTTGGCCGTCATTGCGGCGCGTTGCACGGCGGTGCTATATTCATGCCCTCGATGCGTATCCAGATGATGGAAATACGTCGCGGACTGGATCGGGCGGATCTGAGCGCCAGTCCGTCGGACCTGCACCTCCTGGCGGACTGGTTTCGCCGGGATGTGGCGCTCGTGGCCAAGATCACTCAGCTGCCCGGCGGCTGGGCCCTGGGCATGACCATCCGCACCCTGGTCCATCGCAGTTGCGATCGCTGCCTGGGCGAAGTGGAGCTGCCGGTGGAGATCGAGGACCGTTGCGTTGTCCTGGAATACGGGAGCGGCGTCGCCGACGAGGAGGAGGACCGCCTCATCCTGGTGGCTCCTGAGCAAGAGTGGGTTGAGCTGGATCAAGTGGTGCGCGACGCCCTGCGCTTGTCCCAGCCCGAGTATTTCGTCTGCCGCGAGGACTGCGCGGGCCTGTGCCCCCAGTGCGGCTCCAACATGAACGAGGGTGACTGCGGCTGCCGGCCATTGGCCCCCGATTCGCCCCTGCAGGCCCTGGCCAGGCTGAAACGGCCCAACAGAAGCCAATAACGGGAGTCCATCATGCCTCTGCCGAAGAAGAAGACCTCCAAGGCCCGGCGCGACCAGCGTCGTTCGCACCACGCCCTTTCGCCCGTGGGTGTATCCACCTGTCCCCAATGCGGGCAGCCCAAGCTCTCGCACCGGGTGTGCCCCAATTGCGGAAGCTACAAGGGACGGACCATCTTTTCCCGCGCCTGATCCGGCATGACGCACCGCAAGACAGGAGGCGGCATGGCTCTTCGCGCCAGGGTGCTGGGAACAGGGCGGGCGGTGGGTCCCTCCCGCCTGACCAACGAGGATCTGACCCACATCGTCGACACCACGGAGGAGTGGATCGTCTCGCGGACTGGCATCCACAACCGCTTCATCATCAAGCCCGAGGACGGACTCTGCACCTCCGACCTCTGCGCCGAGGCGGGTGGCAAGGCCCTGAGCGCGGCCGGCCTGGAGGCCGGCGAGTTGGATCTCATCCTGGTGGGCACGGTCACGGGTGACTGCAAGTTTCCCTCCACCGCTGTCTTCACCCAGGCCAAGCTGGGGGCGCACCGGGCGGCCGCCATGGACCTGTCCGCCGCCTGCAGCGGCTTCGTGTACGGCCTGGAGCTGGCGGACGCCCTCATCCGCAGTGGAGTGAAGCGCCATGTCCTCGTCATTGGCGCCGAGGTGCTGACCAGCATGGTGGACTGGGAGGACCGGGGCACCTGCGTCCTCTTCGGCGACGCGGCCGGGGCCGTCGTGTTCGGACCATCCGATGACGATCAGGGCGTGCTCTCCACCTACACCATGTCCGACGGCAAGTTGGCGGATCTGCTTTGGGCGCCCGGTTGCGGGACCCTGCGGCCCCTCAGCCCCGCCTCGCTGGCCAACAAGGACCACCTGATCCACATGAAGGGGCGGCATGTATACGTCCATGCCGTGCGGTGCATGGCGGACGCCACCCAGCAGGCAATGGATCGCGCCGGGCTGACGCCCGCAGACGTGGACTTGCTCATCCCGCACCAGGCGAACATCCGCATCATCGAGGCGACCTGCGAGCGGTTCGGCTTCCCCCTGGAGAAGACGATGATCAACGTGGACCGCTACGGCAACACCTCGGCCGCCTCCATCCCCGTCGCCCTGGACGAGGCGATCGAGATGGGGCGCATCGGCAAGGGCCAGGTGGCGCTGCTCACCGTGTTTGGCGGTGGCTTCACCTGGGCCGCGGCGGCGGTGCGCCTGTGACGCGGGCGAGTGCGGCCTGGCTCTTTCCGGGGCAGGGGGCCCAGTACGTCGGCATGGCCGCCAGCCTGCTCGCGCGGCACGAGACCGTCCGCCGGCTCTACCAGGCCGCCCGGGAGCGCACGGGGGTCGATTTCGCCCTTCTTTCCAGCGAAGGCCCACGCGAGGAGCTGGTCAAGACCTCCAACACCCAACCGGCCATCTACCTCCACAGCGTGGCCCTGGCCCTGCTGCTGCGCGAGCGCGGCTGGCGCCCGGCGGCGGTGGCGGGCCACAGCCTGGGCGAGTACAGCGCCCTGGCCGCGGCGGGATGGCTCGATCCCCTCGATGGCCTGGCCCTGGTGCGGCGTCGGGGCGAGTTGATGTACCAGGCCGGGCTGGACTGGCCCGGCACCATGGCCGCCGTGATCGGCGCCGCGCCGGAGCTGGTGGAGGAGTGCTGCCGGCTGGCCACGGCGGAGGGCGAGGTGGCCCAACCCGCCAACTTCAATTGTCCCGGCCAGATCGCCATCTCAGGCTCACTGGCCGGAGTGGAACGGACCACGGCCCTGCTCAAGGAGCGCGGCGTGCGCCTGGTCAAGCGCCTGGATGTCTCCGGCGCCTTCCATTCACCGCTGATGGAGGCGGCGCGCGAGGGTCTTCTGCGGGAGCTGGCCGACGTGGCCTTGCAGCCGGGTGTGGCGCCGCTCTACTGCAATGTGACGGGCCGGCGGGTGGAGGATGCCGGTCAGATCCGCACCCTGCTGGGCCGCCAGCTGACGGAGACGGTGCGCTGGCAGGGCGCCATGGAGTCCCTGGCGGCGGATGGCCACCGTGAGGCGCTTGAGCTTGGCCCGGGCAAGGTCCTGAGCGGCTTGATGCAGCGCATCGACGGGGAGTTCCGGGTGCGCCCGGTGGACACGGCGGATGAGTTGGAAGCACTGTGGCAGGAGGGATCATGACCGGCCGAATCGTTCTGGTGACGGGTGGATCCCGTGGCATCGGCCTCGAGCTTGTGCGTGCCTTCGCCCGCACGGGGGACCGGGTCTGGTTCAATGACCTGCGCGATGAGCAGGTCCAGGAGACGGTCCGCCGCCTGGCCGAGGAGGGGCTGGAGACGGTGGGCCGCGCCTGCGACGTGACCAGCTTCTCCGCCGTGGGCGCCCTGGTCGAGGAGATCATCGCCGCCGAGGGCCGCCTTGACGTGCTGGTCAACAACGCCGGCATCACGCGGGACGCGCTGATGATGCGCATGGGCGAGGAGCAATGGGACCTGGTGATGCAGACCAACCTCAAGGGCTGCTTCAACACGATCCGCCACGCCGTCAAACCCATGATGAAGCAGCGGGATGGCCGCATCATCAACATCGCCAGCGTCGTGGGCGTGATGGGCAACGCCGGCCAGGCCAACTACAGCGCCGCCAAGGCCGGCGTCATCGGCCTGACCAAGACCATGGCGCGGGAACTGGCCTCCCGCAACGTGCTGGTCAACGCCGTGGCGCCGGGCTACATCGAGACGGAGATGACGGCGCAGCTGCCCCAGGCGGCCAAGGACGAGCTGTCCCGCCAGATCCCCCTGGGCCGTCATGGTCAGCCGGCGGATGTGGCCGCCGTCGTGCTCTTCCTCGCCTCGGGATCGGCCGCCTACATCACGGGTCAGGTCCTGCAGGTGGACGGCGGCATGCACATGTGAGGCCTGCCGCTTGCCCCGTGGCCTTGCCCCCGGCCCTCCGGCCCCGCAGCGTTGTGCGGATGCGCTGGCCGGATGGAGGTTTGGACACCTCATCAACCGACCTGCCACGGAGTGGGTCGCCGGGGAGGACGCATCCACGGCTCGGGGAAGGGGGGGACGTTGAACCCCAGCGTCGCGCGAACTAAGTTCTTCACGATTCCAGATCACAAACCGCCAACTCGGGAGAAATCATGTCCCAGCACTTCGACAAGGTCAAGAGCATCATCCTCGACGTCCTTGACTTGGACGACGCCTCCAAGGTGACCATGGAAGCCTCCTTCGACAACGACCTGGGGGCCGACAGCATCGCCAAGTTCGAACTCATCGACATGTTGGAGAAGGAGTACGACCTGGAGATCACCGATGAGACGGCCCAGTCCCTGACGACGGTGGGCGCGGTCTGTGCCTTCCTGGACAAGCAGGTCGGCTAGGTCACCTTCCCGGCGACGCCGCCTTGGATCGGTCAAGAAGCGACGAGGCGCTGGCCGCCATGGACAGCGCCTCCTTTGTGAAGAGCGGGCAACCGCGGGCAGAGAGGGAGAGGACAATGGCACAGCCAGGCGGGGTGCGGGTGGTGATCACCGGGACGGGCGTGCTGAGCCCCATCGGCCAGGGGCTGGACAGCTTCTGGCAGGCCCTGGTGGAGGGTTGCAGCGGCGCCGGACCCATCACCCGCTTCGATGCGTCCCTCCATGCCACCCGGATCGCCTGCGAGCTGAAGGGCTTTGACGCGGGGCAGTGGCTGCGCAAGCCCGAGCAGCGGCGGATGGACCCTTTCTGCCAATACGGGATGGTGGCGGCCCAGATGGCGCTGGAGCAGTCGGGCCTGGACCTTGCCGCCGTGGACCTGGATCGCTTCGGGGTCATCACCGCCTCGGGCATCGGCGGCCTCATGTCCATCGAGGATGCCCACACCCAGCTGGTGGAGAAGGGGCCGGGCCGCATCCCGCCCATGTTCATCCCCATGATGATATCCGACATCCTGCCCGGGCAGATCGCCATGAAATGGGGCTTGAAGGGACCCAACTTCGGCACGGTGAGCGCCTGCGCCTCCTCGTCCCACGCCATCGGCTGCGCTGTGCAGGCCATCCGCTGCGGACAGGCGGACCGGGTGCTGACGGGCGGGGCCGAGGCGGCCATCACGCCCCTGGGCATCGGCGGTTTCAACGCCCTGCAGGCCATGTCCACGCGCAACGAGGAGCCAAAGCGCGCCAGCCGTCCCTTCGACCGGGACCGCGACGGTTTCGTGATGGGCGAGGGCGCCGTCATGTTCGTCATCGAGCGTCTGGACCTGGCGCTGGAGCGGGGGGCCGACATCCTGGCCGAGATCAGCGGACTGGGCTTCACGGCGGACGCCCACCATCTGACGGCACCTGCGCCGGAGGGCGAAGGGGCCCAGCGGGCCATGCGCATGGCCCTTGCGGATGCCGGCCTGCCCGCCGAGGACATCGACCACATCAACACCCACGGCACCAGCACTCCGGCCGGGGACATGGCGGAGATCCAGGGCATCGCCCGCGTGTTCGGCGGGCATGGGCCGCATCTGGCCATCAACAGCACCAAGTCCATGACCGGCCATCTGCTCGGCGCCGCCGGAGCCATCGAATGCCTGGCCGCGGCCCTGGCTCTGCGCCATGGAGTGGTGCCGCCCACCATCAACCTGGACAATCCGGACCCGGAGCTGGTGCTGCCCATAGTCACGCGGGCCCGGACCATGCCGCTGCGACATGCCATCTCCAACACCTTTGGTTTCGGGGGCCACAACGCCAGCCTTCTCCTCTCGCGCTGGACGGCATGAAACTGCTCTCCTGGCTGACCCGCGGCCGGCCGGTCCAAGGCGCCAGCGGGCTGGAGACGGCCATCGGCTACACCTTCCGGCAGCCCGAGCTGCTGCATCTTGCCCTGACCCACCGCAGCCATTCGGGTCAACAAACGGGTCCGCGCGTCGCCTCCAACGAGCGATTGGAGTTCCTGGGCGATGCCGTGCTGGACCTCTGCGTCAGCCACCACCTCTTCCTGAAGTATCCGGAAAAGAAAGAGGGGGAGTTGACCAAGCTCAAGTCCATCATCGTCTCAGGTCCCTTCTTGGTCAGACTGGCCGGCGAGATCGGCCTGGGCCGCCACCTGCTTCTCTCCGAATCAGAGGATCGAACTGGAGGCCGTCAGCGGCCTTCCATCCTGGAGGACGCCTTCGAGGCCCTGCTCGGCGCCATCTACCTCGACGGTGGCCTGCCCGCGGCCGAGGACTTCATCCGGCGCCAGGTCCTGGAGGGTCTGGACCTCACCCAGGCCAGTCGTGACAATCGCAACTACAAGAGCCTGCTGTTGGAACTGAGCCAGAGCCACGGCGGTGGCAACCCCGTCTACAAGGTGGTGGAGGAGGTGGGTCCCGACCACAGCAAGTTCTTCGTGGTGGAGGTGCTGGTGGATGATCAGCCCTTGGGCCGGGGCACGGGCGCCAGCAAGAAGAAGGCCGAGCAGGCCGCCGCCCGCGAGGGGCTGGAGCAGTTCTCCCACCGCCGGACAGAGGGCGGGGCGCCGGTGGAAGCCCATGGACCAGCCTGACCCATCCCCCGACAGTTTTCCTGTTCCCGGCGCGCCGGCCCAGTGGGAGGAGCGGGTGGAGCGCTCGCGCTTCCTGGCGCTCGTCCATCCCATCGCCGAGGCCGGGGAGGCGGTCCGCCTCCTGGCGCAGGCCAGATTGGAACATCACAAGGCCACCCATCACTGTCATGCCTGGCGGACCGGACACCCGGGACGTGAACCAGCCTGGGGCTGCGGTGACGACGGCGAGCCATCCGGCTCGGCCGGCCAGCCCATCCTGCGGGCCATCGACGGGAGCGGCCTGTCCAACGTCCTGGTCGTGGTGGTGCGCTGGTTCGGCGGCATCAAGCTGGGCACGGGCGGACTGGCGCGCGCCTACGGCAGCGCGGCGACGGGCGCCCTGGCCTCCTGCCAGCGGAGCCTGGTGACGGACTGCCAGCCGCTGCACCTGCGCATTCCCTACTCCCGGATGACCCGTGTGCGGCGCCTGTTGGCACGCCACGGCGCCCGCGAGGTGAACCTTGTCAGCGGCGAGGAACTGCAACTGGACATCCAAGTGCCCAGCACGGCACGAGCAACACTGATGGACGAGCTGCGCGAGATCCTGCAGGGACAGGGGGCGATGTGGACCTCTTGAACGGATTGGCCGCCCTGGCTGTCACCCTGCTCCTGTCGGGCTTCCTCTCCGCCTCGGAGCTGGCCTTCACCGGACTGGGACGCAGCCATGTGCTGATCTGGCTGCGCCAGGGGCGGGCCGGCGCCGCGTGGACCGCCGCCTGGCATCGGCGGCCCGACTCGCTGCTCGTCACCCTGCTGGTGGCGAACAACTTGTCCAACATCAGCTTCGCCACGATCGCGACCCTGGTCGGCCTGCACTTGGGATGGCCGGAGTGGGTGACCGGTCTGGCCGCCACCATCCTGCTGACCGTGGGAGGCGAGGCCCTGCCCAAAGGCTTGATCCATGGCCGCTCCCACCGGCTCTTTCCCGCCCTGGCCCTGCCTCTGCAAGGCATTCACCTGTTGCTGAAGCCCATCAGCGCCCCCGTCGCCCTCTTCACCCGCCTGCTGCCGGGTCAGCCGGAGCGCGAGGCCCACCAGCTGCGGGCCCAGCTGCATCAACTGAGCGAGGACCTGGGCCAGCGCGAGCACCGCATGATCCGGCGCGCCCTGCACCTGCGGCAGCGTCGCCTGGGCGAATTGATGACCCCGCGCACCGAACTGCTGGCCCTGCCCGCCGATGCTTCACCAGCCCTGGCGGCCGAGTTGATCCATCGAGAGGGCAAATCCGCCCTGCCGCTTTACCGGCGGGATCTGGACAGCATCACGGGCTACATCACGGCGCGGGACCTCTTCCAATTGCCGGCCACCCTCGACGAGATCCGTCGCCAACCGCTCTTCGTGCCCGCCACCATGAGGGCGCGCGATCTCCTGGCCGCCTTCGGCAAAGGTCAGTCCAAGCTGGCCGTGGTGGTGGACGAGTACGGCGGAACAGCCGGCCTCCTGACCCTCGAGGATCTGCTTGAGGATCTGGTCGGCGCCATCGACGACGAGCACGACAAGGCACAGCGCTCGCTCATCCCCCTGGCGGATGGGCGCTTCTTTGTGTCGGCCCGGCTGAGGTTGGACATCTTCGCGGAAGGGACAGGCCTGCAGCTCCCCACGGAGGCGGCGGACACCCTGGGCGGTTGGGTGGTGGAACAGCTGGGGCGAATCCCGGCCGAGGGGGAACGCCTCCTCCTGCCGCCCCTCGAAGTCTCCATCGTATCGGCCACGCCCCGCCACCTGCGCCATGTCATCGTCCAGCATGTGCCATCCAGAGGCAATGGCGAGGGTCAGGATCAGGACGGGCAGCCAGGATCCCCTCATGCCTCCACTCCTTCCGCCCCCAGCTTGGAGTAGAGCGTCTGCCGGGAGATCTGCAGACGTTCACAGGCGCGGGTCTTCACGCCATCATGCAGCCCCAGCACGTCCAGGATGTAGTGCCGCTCCATTTGCCGAACAAAGGCTTTGAGCGGCAGGATCTGTTCCGTCGGTTCCCCCGCCACCACCTGGCGGCGCATCCATTCCTCGCCCGCCGGCCCGGCGCTGACCCGGTTGAGCCAACTGGCCAGCGGACAGCGTGGCGCGCGGACCAGGATCAGATGCCAGCCCAGGCCCGAGGCCTTCATGCCCCAATCCTGCAGGCGGGGATCGAGATCCTCCTCGCCGTGGAGGATGAGCAAACCCGGTCGGGCCGCCGTGGGCGGGTCGTCGGGCAGGCTGCCGGCATAGAACTCCACCAGCGGGATGCCCGCCCCGCCGGTCAGAAAAGAGAGCCAGGGGCGCAGCGGCGTCCAGAGGCCGGCCGGCAGGGACAACTCCACGGGCCGACCGTGGCACAGGTGGTCGAGCAGGTCCAGCCAGGCGGCCGGCTCCAGCATGTCCAAGGCCCGTCTCAGGCTGAACCAGCGGTGATGCGGCCCAGGCTGAAGCTGGTCCGGATGGAAGAAGATGCCGACGCCCCTGGCCCGGCGCGAGGCTTCGGCGGGCGTGAGCAGGGAGCCCGTCTGTTCCGCCTGCAGCTCGAGATAGCGCCATTTGGCCCGGTGGAACTGCCAGTCCTCGGGCAGGGAGCTGCGCAGCAGCAGCTCCTGCTCCAAGAGGCGGCGCTGGCGTCGGGGCTGGCCCTCAAGGCGTTGAGCCGCCTCATGAAGCTGGTCGGCCTCGCGCAGGCGCAGATCGCCGGGCAAGTGCCGGGCGGCCGCTTCCCCGATGGCGGCGGACCCCAGCGCGCAGTCGAGACAGCAGGCCAGCCAGGCGCGGAAGGCGGGTCGGTCCCCGGCCTGCACCGGCTCCTGAAGATCGAGGATGGTGCGCACGAGTGGCCGGCGGCCGCCGGGCGGACTGAGCTTGAGCAGGGCCAGGAGTTTGATCAAGGTGAACTCGGGCGGCAGGCGACGATCCAGGAGGTTGTTCCCCACATGGGACAACTCCGGGGCCGCTTCGACGAATGGCAGATGCATCGATCTTCTCCTGATGGGGCAGTAGGGCGACTACGATCTCAAGACGTGATGTATTATTCTTCGGTACGATAAAATCCTTGTCACATCAAAGGCTTCCGATTTTTCTCTTCTCGAAATCTCACTGCATTTTTACACTCATTGTCACATCTTGGCGACCAATTACGGCGACCGGGCGGCGACCGAATGCGCGCCTGGTCTACTGACGGAGCGGTCAGATGGCTAGGATTCGATTCACTCAGAAGCGCCTGGACGAGCTGAAAACCACCAAGTCCAGGGAGTGGTTTTACGACGAACAGGTGCCCCTCCTGGCCATCATGGTCACAGCCAGGGGCGCCAAGTCCTTCTACGTGGTGAAGACGCGAGATGGCGTGAAACGGCATGTCCGCATCGGCGGTTACCCGGAGATCTCGATCCCCCTTGCCCGGCAATTGGCTTCTGACCTCCTCTTGCAGGTGATCAAGGGAGAGGCTGTCGGCGCAGAGCGCAGGCGGGCGGAGCGCGCGACGCAATTCAGCCTGCAGACCGCCTTCGACGAGTACTGCGCGTACCTGGAGCGCCATTGCAAGCCAGGGACTCTCTACGAGTTCAAGCGGCAATGGACGCGGTTTTTGGCGCACTGGGCCGCACGCCCCATGAAGTCCATCCGCCGGCGTGAGGTGGTGTCCCTGCACCAAGCGGCTGGCGACCAGAACGGGAAGCATCAGGCCAACCGGGTGGTGGCCCTCTTGCGTGCCATTATCAACCGGGCCATCCGCGAGCATGAACTGGACATCCCCAACCCGGCAAACGCCATCTCGCTTTACAGAGAGGAGCAGCGGACACGCAGACTAACGCTGGAAGATCTACCCGCCTTCTTCGAAGCACTCAAGGAAGAGCGGAATCATAACCTGCGCGACTTCGTGCTGCTGGCGCTCTTCACGGGAGCACGCAAATCCAATGTGCTGGCCATGCGCTGGGAAGACATCTCGCTGGAACGCGGCCTCTGGGTGATTCCGGCAGCGCAGTCCAAGACCGGCAAGGCGCTGGACGTGGTGCTGAGCACCTACGTCGTCCAATTGCTCCAGGCGCGGCGGTCAGTGAGCTGCAGCCCATTTGTCTTCCAGGGCCGAGCGGGACGCGAGAACGCACACATGGTGAACCCACGCATTGGGTGGCTGCGGATCTGCGCGAGGGCCGGCCTGGAAGACCTCCACATCCACGATTTGCGCCGTAGCCTGGCGTCCTTCCAAATCGACACGGGCACGCCCCTGGAGGTGATCCAAAAGACGCTGGGGCATGAATCCAAGGTGACGACGGAGATCTACGCCAGGCTGGCGCTGGATCCCGTGCGGGCAAGTGTGGAGCGAGCAACGGAGGAGATGCTAAGGGCAGGCATCAGAAATTCTGAGCAGAAGTGCTAACTTCGAGCCGCTTTGCTCAGAGTCCGTGAGCTAAGTTATACAGACTGACCCGAGTTATCCACATATGGTGTCATGCGACACCATATGTTGAGGGAGGAAAGATGGAGCATCCCAGCGTGTTTGAGAGCATGAAGAAAATCTCCAGTAGCGGGACCGAGTACTGGTGGGCAAGGGACCTCTCGGAAGTACTTGGATACGGACGTTACACTGAATTTGTACCAGTAATTCATAAAGCAATTCGTGCTTGTGAGGAATCCGGTAATGATCCTCATGATTTCTTCAAACAAGTTGAAAGAGTGGTTAAATATAATAATGGAGCTAAGCGAAAATTAGATGATGTGGGCCTTGCTAGGTATGCTTGTTATCTTTGTATTCAAAACGGCGATCCTTCGAAGCCAGTTGTTGCCCTTGGAATGACCTATTTTGCGCAACAAACAAGAGAATCAGAGATTAGGAAAGTGATCGAGGACGATAGGAAGAGAATTGAAATTCGAGAAGAAATTAAAGTACACAATAAAAAGCTCGTTGCAGCTGCTAAGACATGCGGTGTAGACAGCTCATTTGACTTTGCAATATTCCAAAATCATGGTTATAAGGGACTTTACAAACTTGATGCAAAGGAAATTGCAGAGAAAAAGGGGCTTAGGGAGGGAGAGGCAATCCTTGATAACATGGGGAGTACTGAGCTTGCTGCAAATCTATTTAGAGCAACGCAAACAGAAGAGAAGTTAAAAAGAGACACTATCCGCGGGAAAGACAATGCAAATAAAACCCATTTTGAAGTAGGAAGAAAGATTAGAAATACGATCGTAGAGCTTGGCGGAACATTGCCTGAAGAGCTGCCTAATCCTGGCCCAATTAAAGATGCAAAAAAGAGATTAAAGGAGGCGGAAAAGAGCGAATAGTTTGATATCTGATTGCAATGGGGAATCTGCTCATGAATTTGATTCTCACCATAGCCCTTCTCGCATCAGTTTCCCTCGCAGCCGATAACCTCTCCCTCGGCGCCCCGTCCACCAGTCACCAGATCATCGATCGCATCGGCTACGCCCTGGGCTACGATGAAGTTCATGAACAGGCGGCCTGGGTGTCTTACCTGCTGACTGGGGTTGAAGCGCGGGCCAAGCTCATCGACCGCACGGACGACTTCCGACCGGATCCACTGGTTCGCACAGGCTCGGCCACCTTGGCGGATTACGTAGGGAGCGGATACGATCGTGGGCACTTAGCGCCAGCTGGTGACATGACGTGGCATCGCATTGCCATGAGCGAGTCCTTCTTCATGAGCAACATGAGTCCGCAAGAGCCGTCATTCAATCGTGGAGTCTGGGGCAAGCTTGAGGAACAGGTCCGCACCTGGGCCGTGGATTTCGACTCAGTTTGGGTGATCACTGGGCCTGTGCTGGAGCCAGGGCGCCCCGCCATCGGTGCAAGCCAAGTAACTGTTCCCGCGGCCTACTACAAGGTTCTCTATACCCCAACGGAGACGCCCAGGGGCGCCGGATTCCTCCTGCCCAACGCGGCATCCAAGGAGCCCCTTGCCGCCTTCTTTGTGCCCATCGACTCTGTGGAGGCCGTCACTGGATTGGACTTTCTGGGAGCGCTGCCAGATGAGCTGGAGGATGTGATCGAGGCCCAAGCGGATTTCGCAGCATGGGCCACGCCCGGCGCTATGCCGACCGCAGTAAAGGCCCAGTCGGACAAGCCCACCATGACGAGCTCGGTGCAGTGCCTGGGCACAACGCAGAAGGGGCAGCGCTGCAAGCGAACGACCAAGGATCCTTCCGGCTACTGTTACCAGCATATTGGCCAGGCAAAGGGAGCAGCCCCGGGTGGTGGCGTACCGGCGATCAAGGCCCCGGCGCCCCCCACGGGCGGCGGGGGTCAGTGCGCGGCTACCACTCAGAAGGGGACTCGCTGCAGCCGGCGGGCAACGCATGGCAGGTACTGCTGGCAGCACGCGAAGTGACCTAGCTTTAGGCTATTCATGCTGAATCATATCCAAAGCTACCAGCTCAGTTTTCCGACTTGACTTTCACCCCAGCTTGCCACAGCTTGCATCCAAGCGATCCTGCGGCGCGTGCCACAGGTCACCACGCGACCCCCCGCATTTGGTAGTTTCGGTTTCAGCCGAAGCCGAGTTGCGGGATCCCGTGAGGGCCCGGGCGCTTACCAAGAGGAGCGTTACGTCAACTCGGCTTCGGCTTTTCCAACCAAGGACGGGCAGCCTACCACGTAATTGGCTACGCGTCTGGTAGAACTCTTGGAGTACACATGACCCCGACGACCCCCGCCCCCGCCGTCCTGCGGCATGTCTTCCATCTCTCCATCTCCAGATCCAACCCGACCCTGACCAGCTAGCCTGGGTCGACAGTCCGCGCCTGGTTGATCGCCGGGCGCCTGCCCGGACAGCGTCGACCCACGCCTGATCCCTGCCCATGGCCCGCGTTTTTCGCGGGGCGGGTGTGCCCCATGCGCCCACCTGCCGGGGTGGACTCTGTCCCCACCACACACCCTGTCGGCCCCGGCGCGCACCCCACCGCGCCCGGGCCCTGATCCCGCTCTCCGGCGTAGCCGCGTCGGCGCCGACCCAGCGCCGGAGCGGCCATGCTGCCCACCAACCAGACCGCTGCCTACACGGCCCAGTCCATCGCCGACTACCAGACCCTGGCGGCCCGGGAACCGGCCCTGCCGCCGGCGCTGGGCGACTTCCTGGCCCTGCTGGGCCCTGGTGCCAAGGACCGCCACGCGGAGCGCCAGGCGGCGCTTTCCGCGGCCATCCGCCACTTGCAAGCGGATCCGCCGGAAGGGCCCAGCATTCGCCTCTGGCTGCTGGTCACCTACGCGCCGGCGCTGCAGGCCCTGGCCGTCCGCTACCGCACGCCCGGGGCGACCCTGGATGAATCCGCCAGCGCCGCTGCCTGGGCCTTCCTGGAGACGCTGCAGGCCTTGAACGCGGAGCGGCTGTCCAGCCCATGGCTTGCCCGGGAGATCGAGCGGGACACGCAGCGCCGGCTGGCTTACCACGGTGGACTCTGGGATGGCAATCGAAAGGAGCAAGTCGACTCTACGCCAGACGAGAGCTTAATGGGCGATCGGATCCCGGACGACCGGGCGGATGCTTACCAGGCACTGGAAGACCTAATCCAGGACATGCCCGTGTCCGAAAGCGATCGCACCCTGCTGTCCGGCCTCTATGTCTATGGATACACGCTGCAGGAAATGGCGCTGGCACTTGGTGAGGACTACTTCACGATCCAGAAGCGTCACAAGCGGCTTCTGAAGCGCCTGCGTGAAAAAACTCAAGAAAAATCCTGACCCCCTGTCCAAAAACGGCCATTTCGTCTCGCCATTGGTGGGAAAGACCAAGGAGCCCCCAATGGCCGGAGCCACCGCCACCGCCACCCCCACCGCCGAACCCAAGGTGAGTCCCGCCGAGGACCGCGTGCGCCAGGCCTTCCTGCGCTTGGCGCTGCAGGTGGGCGGGGCCGCCGCCGAGCACCCCATCCCCGACGAGGCCGTCTTCACCCTGTGCCGCTGCGTGGATAGCGCCTTCCGCGATTGCCTGGACGCCCTGCGCAATCCGGAAGGCGCGCCCACCCGCCCGCCGGCCCTCAACATGCGGCGGCACCCGGCCGTCGTGCATCTCCTGTCCATCATCCAGCAGAAGCAGTAACCCATCAACATCGGAGGTCCCACATGGGCCGGTTCGACGACATGACCCAGCGCCACGAGCAGCACACCCTGGAGAGCGGCCGCTACCTCAAGTTCGACGACGGGGACAACCACCTGATCGTTTTCCTGGGCTTTCCCCACATCCGCGAGGTGTACTGGGACGGGACGACCTACCATCCCTGGAAGGAAGGCTGCGGCAAGCCGAAGGATCTGAAGACCTCGATGAACGTGGCCATCATCGAGAAGGTGGACGGCAAGTACGTCTTCAAGGCTCTCAAGGTTCTGGAGAACTCCAAGACCTTCTACAAGCAAGTGGCCAAGATGGACGCCAAGTACAACGTGGACACCCAGATCTTCGAAGTGGAGCGCACGGGCCAGAAGGCCAAGGATACGTCCTACACCATCCTGCCCGAGGCCCCCATCTCCCCCGAGCTGCGCGCCCAGCTCGACGCCCTGGAGCTCCACGACCTCACCAAGGACCGCGACGAGGACGACGCCAAGGGTGGCGGCGGCAAGCAGGCCGAGCCCCCCGCCATCATCGCCCAGGCCGACGGCGACGCCCTCATCAAGCGGCTGAAGGACCTGATGGGTTACCTGGGCGAGGTGGAGGGCGCACGCATGATGAAGGACTTCCTGGCCAAGTTCAGCATCAAGCAGATCCGCCAGCTGCAGGCGGATCGCCTGAAGGAGGCGCAGCAGTGGATCGCCACTGAGGAGGATGCCCTGCGGCACTCGCGCGCCGATGGGGACACCGACACGGCCGCCAGCGGCCCCGGCGATCCCTTCGCCTGATCCGCCTCCGTCCCTGGCCCGGCTGGTCGTATCTCCCGCGGCCGGCCGGGCTCTTCTTCCATCTCTAGCGCGAGCACCACATGCCCGAAATGGACCCACCGGCCTGGCCGGTCTTGCCCGAGGATCTGCTCTGCCTGCCGGGCGACCCGGCGCCGCAGATCCCCATCCTCACGGCCGAGGAAGTCTTCGGGCCGGGCGGCCTGCTTGCCCAAAAGCTCCCCGGCTTCGTCCTGCGCGACAGCCAGCTCACCATGGCCAGGGAAGTTGATTCCGCTCTGGCGGAAGGACGCAGCCTTCTGATTGAAGCGCCCTGCGGAGTCGGTAAATCGATAAGTTATTCCGTACCAGCCATCCAACACGCCCTGGCGACTGGGCAGCGCGTGCTCATCGCCACGGCCAACATCGCCCTGCAGGAGCAGCTCACCCAGAAGGACCTGCCCTTCCTGCAGGGCGTGCTGCCCGAGCCCTTCCGGTTCTCCCTGCTGAAAGGCAGGTCCAATTTTATATGTACAGATAAGCTCCTGGAGCAGCGCAGCATGCTCTTCGCCGGGGTTGCCGGCGAGGACCAAGTGGAGTTCGACCGCGTCCTGGACTGGGCCAACCAGACGACGACAGGGGACGCCGGCGAGCTGCCCTTCAAGGTGACGCCCCGGATTTGGCGCCACTTCGCCATCGGCGACACCAGCGAATGCGCAGGCTGCAAGCTGCAGTGCTACCACAAGGCCGCCATGGCCGACGCCGAGGACGCCCAGGTGGTGGTGTGCAACTACCACCTGCTCTTCGCCCACCTGAAGGTCAAGGCCGCCACGGGCGGCATGGCCGGCGTGCTGCCGGCCTTCAACGTCCTCATCTGTGACGAGGCCCATGAGCTGCCCGACATCGGCAGCGACTTCGCCGGCGAGGAGATCGGCCGCTGGAGCTTCCGGGGCTTCAAGCGGCACCTGTCCCGCGCCGGCTACGACGCCCTGGACCAGGCGGCGCACATCCTGTCACATGCCATCAAGATCATGGGCTTCAAACATGGCGCCGAGGGATCCAACCGGATCAAGGAACCGGGCCTCATTGACGACGGCCCCATCCTGGACGCGCTGCGCCTGGTCTTCCAGGAGCTGCGCGCCCTGCAAGTCCAGTACGAGAAGGAGTCCAAGGAGCACGCCCAGCTGGAGCGGCAGAAGGAGCAGTGCGCGCAGCTGGCCAAGCGTGTGCAGGGCCTCATCTGGCAGAAGCAGCCGGAATGGGTCTATTGGGTGGAGCGCCAGGAGGGCGCCAGCGGAGAGAGCTGGAAGCTGCGGGGCAAGCCCGTCTCCATCGCCCCTTTCCTGCAGAAGGCCCTGCTCCCCTGGGTCCCCTGCGTCATCGCCACCAGCGCCACGCTGACCACATCCCACGGGGACTTCACCTTCATCCGCGAGCGCATCGGCCTGGGCGCCGGCACCCGCCAGGTGGTGCTGCCCAGTCCTTTCGACTTCAACAGCTCTGCCTTGCTGGTCGTGCCCCATGGCCTGCCCGAGCCCAACGACAAGGAGTTCCGGGACCAGGTCCACGACCTGCTCCACGAGGCCGTGCTGGCCTCCCGCGGCCGCGCCCTCCTCCTTTTCACGTCCAGCCAGGCCCTGCGCGGGGCGCACACGCTCCTGGCGCCCGCGTTTGAACGAGCCGGTTTTGCCTGCCATCGCCAAGGCGACGCACCCTCCACGCGGCTCATCCAGCGCTTCCGGGAGGATGTCTCCAGCGTGCTCTTCGCCACGCGGACCTTCTTCCAGGGCGTGGACGTGCCGGGCGAGGCCCTGTCCCTGGTGGCCCTGGACCGCCTGCCCTTTCCCTCGCCGGCGGATCCGGTGATGGACTACATCGCCGAGCATGATCCGAAGGGATGGTTCCGCCAGCACAGCCTGCCCACGGCCCTCGTCACCTGGCGCCAGATCTTCGGCCGGCTCATCCGCCGGCACGACGACCGCGGCGTGGTGCTGCTGCTGGACGGCCGGGTGGGCACGAAGAAGTACGGCAAGCAGTTCTTGAAGGCCATCCCGGGCGGCATGCTCAGCCGCGAGGTGGCGGCCATCGGCTCCTTCCTGGCCGATCCGGAGGACCCCTTCGCATGAGCGCGTCCATCCTGGTGGACAGCCTGATCCGGATTCCACTGCGGGACCTTGCGCCCCGCACGCGCGAGCTGCTGGAGAAGGCGCTGTCCTACCCGAACCCTGCCTACCAGCAGGCCAAGGCCCGGGGCAAGCAGACCCCGCGCGAGAAGGTGGACGGCGTCTGGCAGGTGGTTCCCAAGCGCCTGGATGGCTTCCACGTGGACGAGCGGGGCC
>JAUXWS010000006.1 GCA_030685015.1 bacterium | reverse complement strand
GTGGTTCAACCGCTTTCGAAAGCTTCTGGTGCGGTATGAAAAACTCGACCGCAGCTACATCGCGCTGGTCATGCTTGCCGCAGCCATCATTGTTTTCCGCATGGTGCCGGGAGACGTAAATATTATTCACGGATAGGCTCTAAGTCCTGGCACGGCCGTCACCGGATTCCCGCCTGGCTTGGTCAATGGAGCCCAGTACATCGCGGATCCGGTCGCGCTCCAGGCCAAGGTCGACCTGGTGACAGCCTATGACGATGCAGCGGGGCGAGGGCCGTCCACGACCATTCCCCCTGAGCTGGGCGGGTCCGTCCTGGTGCCGGGCGTCTACAACTCGGCCACAGGCGCGTTCGGGATCACGGGGACCTTGACCTTGGATGCGTTGAACGACGCCAACGCCGTGTTCGTATTCCAGATGGAGAGCACGCTGATCACGGCCACCGGCAGTGATGTCGTGTTCATCAACGGGGCGCAGGCCTGCAACGTGTACTGGCAGGTGGGCAGTTCCGCGACACTGGGCACGAACTCGAACTTCATGGGAACCATCCTGGCCCTGACATCCATCTCGCTGACAACCGGGGCGACCATGGAGGGCAGGGTGCTGGCGCGAAACGGCGCCGTCACCTTCGACAGCAATCTCGTCACCATGGCCATTTGCGAGGAGACGGTCGGCGCGCATGAGGTCCCGACCTCCATGGAACTGGCTCCCGCCTATCCCAATCCCTTCAATCCTTCCACGACCATCGAGTTCACCTTGGAGCAGACGGACCAGGTCAGGTTGGTCGTGCACAACATGCGTGGCCAGCAGGTGGCCGTGTTGGTCGATGGACTGGTGGCGCGAGGGAATCACGTGGTGGACTTCCAGGCGGCGAACTTGCCCAGTGGCATCTATACCTATACCCTGATGGCGGGAGATGTCCAGCGCACCAAATCGTTCACACTTCTCAAGTAGGCCCTGGTGGCCATGTGAAACAATCTGGGGGCCACGCGGCCCCCAGATTCATTTGGTTTGTGCGCCCAGCCTGCCCCTTGCCGCATCCGATTGCGGCAGCAAGCTGCATCCACTGATCCCGCATCCATGTCTTTCCGAACGTGTGGTCCACTTTCAATCATTCATCCGCCACACAAGGTGTGTGGGTCCTGATTAGTCTTTCACTTGCACGCCAATGATGAGCCGGACCTGGTGCGTGATATCACCCGGATCGATCTCGCCCACGCGCCAACTGACTCCCAACGCACTCCACAGGCCCGGGCCCCCATGGGACAAGGTGGGACCGAGGTAGACGGCGTCCTTGCTGGCGCGCAGTTCCGCGCCAAGCTTCAGATGCCACAACACGGGAAGGCTGGCACCCGCGTTGACGGAAAAAGTGGTTTCATCCGCGTCGAACTCCGCGACCGGATTGATGGCCAGGTCAACAGGACCAAAGCTCTGGGACAGGAGAAGCTTTGTCTCCCAGACGGATTTGGACAGCGTGGCGTTGTTCTTGTGCTCCAGGTAAAGGATGGGATGCCCGAAGGCGTCGGGCGTCTCCGTCAGGCGCCAGCGAAGGCGCACCTTGTAACCGTTCCAGTCGAGGGGTGAAGCGGGCGTGCGGGAGAAGACCTGGTAGATGGCCGCGTCCAGGCGTTCGGACATGCCGATCTCAAGCTCCACCTGGTGGACGGTTTTCAGGTTCTCCGCGCGGCGGGTCCAATCAGGGCTTTGCACGGTCATGTAGTGTTCGAGTTCGGCCTCACCCCTGTGCATCATGGCGGATCCGTATATCCAGACCCAGGGCCGCTGGTCGGCCATGCCGGAGGATGCTGCCATGAGGACTGCGGGAAGGGTGGTGGACAACAGGCGCATGGGGAAATTCCTTGTGCGTCAGGGAACCAGGTGCCAGCCCTTTGCCGGCCCTCTGACTCGAAGGTGTTAAAGTTAGGCACGCCAAACTATGGCGTCGCCGCATGATTCTGACGTTGGTGGCCGGCTGGTAATGGATGGAGAGACGCCCACGCCACGGGCCATCCGAACCTGGACAGCCAGCACCACCTGCTCTTCGAGCTGGTGGAAGCCATCATGCGGCTCGACTAGTCCGGAGCAGCGGCGGAGGACATGGGGCGTGGCCAAGTGGCGCTGACGGATTACCTGACCTACCATTTCGGTGCCGAGGAGGAGCTCATGCGGGAAATGGATTTCCCGCAGATGGAGTGGCACGCCAGACAATTCTAAGCGAGCGCGATGATTCTCCGCCAGGCGGCGAAGCCGCTGTTTCCTGAGGGCGACCGCGGTCTTGCCCTGATGCTTCTACTGGTTGGCAGTGAACGACTGAGGATCCGAGGGCGCTGCCGCCGTTGGCACCATGATCAGGAAGGGCTCCCGCAGTCCCACCCCCTGGTCGAAGGCGCGGATGCGCTCCAACATCAAATCGGAAATCACCTGCCCTTTCACAGCCAGGGTGATGCCGTTGCTGGCCAGGACGTCATCCGCCAGCAACTGCCCCACCCGCAGATCCTTCATGCGGACCGGCTTCTTCTCGAGGACGGCGGATTCCAGACGCAGATTCTGCAGGGCGTCCAGGACATCCCGGCGGATGCCTTTGGCCCTCCCATGCAGGTGTTCCACGGCCTCCTTGTAAGGCCGGCCCCTGCGCATCGACAAGTCGATGAGGACGGCCGCCTGCAGAATGTGGCCGCCGATCTCCGCGGGCGTGAGGTCGGCCAGCGGCAGCTCCAAACGCTCGCCAAGTGGTGTGAGCTGCCGGGCGATCATGTCCGCGGCTGCCTCCAACCGGGGCAGGTGGCGGATGAGCCGGGCCCCGATCTCCGGATGGGCGTGGACGTGCCGGGTCTCATCCTCATTCAAGTCATAGCCGGCGTGCACCTTGGCCAGCAGATCCGCGTCCAGGACGATGCAGCCGATCTGTGACAGCATGGCGGCGATCTCATACTGCCATGTGTGGTTCAAGCGCAGGGACTTCACCACGTGGCGCATCATGCGCAGGATGCGCTGATTCTGATCGGCCGTGGCGGGATGGATGGTGGCCAGCACCTCCGTCATGACGCGGATGCTTCCTGACAGAGTTCCCTCAAGCAGTTCGTGCTCGGTTTGCAGCTGGGTCCAGATGCGCAGCCCTTCCTGGACCGCGTTGAGGATGGTGGCCGGCGGGCAGGGCTTGGTCAGGAAGCGATGGATGTGCCCGCCGTTGACCGCGTCGATGGCCGTTTGCTGATCGGCGTTCCCCGTGAGCATGATGCGCACGATGTCGGGGAAGGCCTTGTGCACCTCCCGCAGCAGGGCGATGCCGGTCATCTGGGGCATGCGCTGGTCGCTGACAATCACGGCAAAAGGACCGCGCTCGCGCAGCATCATGAGGGCGGTTTGGCCGCTTTCGGCCGTGTCGAAGTCCAGGTGATTGCGGAAGGTGCGACGAAAACTCTCGAGAATGTTGGGGTCGTCATCAACGAAGAGCACTTTGGGATTGTCCGGCAGACTCATGCAAGATCTCCTGATGGCAGCGCGTCGACGGTACTCAAGGGAAGGAAGATACGGAATATTGAGCTGATCGATTCATGGGTCTCCACCTCGATGCGACCTTGATGCTTGTCCACGACCACATTCTGCGCCACGGCCAGACCCTGGCCGGTCCCCATGCCGACCTCCTTCGTCGTGAAGAAGGGGGTGAAGATGTTGGGCAGAACATCCGCCGGGATGCCGCCACCGGTGTCCTCCACTTCGATGAGGATCTCCTGGTCACGCTGCCGCGTGCGCACGGTGATCTTGCCCTTCGGAACTTCACCCTGACCGGCCCCGGTTTCACCGATGGCCTGCGCGGCATTGGTGATGAGATTGAGAAAGACCTGATTCAGGTCGGCCACCAGACAGGCGATTTCAGGCAAGTCCTGGGCCAGGTCCAGTTCAATGGTGGCCACGTGTTTCCATTCGCTGCGCGCCACCAGCATGGTGGACCTCAGCATGCGGTTGATGTCTCCCGCTTGCTTGCTGCTGCTGCCCGGGTGTGAGAATTCCTTCATGGCCTGCACGATGCTGGTCACGCGCTGCACGCCCTCCTGGCTTTGGGCCAGGGCCCGCGGGATCTCGTCCAGCAGAAAATCCAGGTCCAGCCCGATCGTCCCCGCCAGGATCTCCTCCGCCAGCTGTGTTCCTTCTTCGCATGCGGACAAGCGCAAGGCACCATGAAGCGCCTTGCCCACCAGCGGCAGCAGGCTGTCCAGCGAGTCACGGACGAAGGCAATGTTGTCCCAGATGTACTGGGTGGGCGTGTTGATCTCATGGGCCACGCCGGCAGCCAGACGCCCCACCGCCTCCAGGGTCTTGGCCTGTCGCAGTTGGGATTCCAGTTGCCGCTCATGTGTCAGATCGCGTTTGACGGCCACGAAATGGGTGGTCTCGCCGGATGCGTTCTGCACCGGGCTGATGCTGACACTTTCATGGAAGAGAGTGCCGTTCTTGCGCCGGTTGACCAGTTCGCCGTTCCAGGTGAGCCCCATGCTGATGTTGTCCCACATGGCCTTGTAAAAGGCGTCGTCTTGCTTGCCGCTTTTCAGGATCCGCGGATTCCGACCAAGGGCTTCCCGGCGCGAATAGCCCGTGATGCGCTCAAAGGCTGGGTTCAAGTAGAGGATCGTCCCTGTGGCGTCGGTGATGACGACCGATGCCTCCGACTGCTCCACGGCCGTGATGAGCAGGCTTCGCTCCCGCTCCGTTTGCTGCCGGTTCAGCGAAGAAGCGAAGACATCGGACAGCATCATCAACAGGGAGAGATCCTGCGGACTGTAATGCTCGATGCGTTTGGGATTTTCAAAGGTGACAAAGCCCTGCTGCCGCCCGCCATAGACAATGGCCATGCCGAGCAGGCTGGAGATGTCCAGGACGGCCATGGCGCGGCGCTCCAGCACGGCCTCGGGCGGGAGGCTTTCCGGGGATGGAATGTAGAGAAGCCGGTGCTTCTGCAGCTGGCCCAACCACCAGGGGAATCGACGCTCGTCGATGTCGGAGTGGCGCACCACGCGGGCCTCCAGCAGGTCCGCCTCGTCCTGCCACTCGTGGGTGGGGTGGAAGACGCCGGCGGCGTCCCGGTGGAAGAGAGCGCCACTGCGCGCGTTGAGGGTCAGTCCAATGTTCTGAAGTGTGTCCCGCAGGGCCTGGTTGAAGTCCGCCTGGGTCAGAAGGGCCCGCATGGACTGGGCCATGGCCAGCGTGAGCTGGCTGCGGTGTTCCGCCTCCTGCTCGCGACGGTGTCTGGCCGTGATGTCGCGGATGACGCCACAACTGCCCACCACGATTCCTGCCTCATCATGGAGGGGGCTGCCCGTGATCAAATAGGTGACCACCCTTCCTTCGACATCCCGCCCCTCCGCCTCATAGACCGTGGCCCGGCCTTGGGCACGGGCTTCTTCCTGCTGCTTGATCTGGCCTGTGATCTCGGGTCCGAAGATGTCCTGCTGGTTAAGTCCGAGAAGTGCCGCCGAAGACCTTCCAAGCAGGACTTCAGCAGCAGGGTTGAGGTAGATGAGCTTATGATCCAAATCAAAGGCGCAGTAGGGTTCGGCCAGATCCTCCAGGTATCTCAACCGGTTGACTGGTCCACCTGCAAGTGCGGATTCGTCCATGTGTTGCATAGGCCCTGGCAGCGATTTGATTGTGATGCAATTGGAGTTATCGACCAGGCAGGATCGAGGATTCACAGCCAAGCACGGGGGCCGCGCCTGAAGCCTGCCCGCCTAAATGAGGCCGGTTCACGCAACACGTGGCATGAACTCGGTCGTGGGCGGGCCGCAGCTCGGCTATGCGAATGCCGGTAAGCCACCTGAACACAATAGAGATCATCGTGGCACGACGATGGCCTCATGGGGGCATGCCACAAGGCAATCCCCATGAAGAACACAGTGATTCTTGTGAATATAGGCCGCCTTGCGCCCAGATTCGAGCAGCAGCATCTCGATGGCCCGCGGCCGGCAGGTGGAAATGCAGGCGCCACATCCAGTACATTTTTCACCCAAGACACGCGGTGGCACGGGAGGTCGGACCTCAGGCAAGGGGGGTGCCCTCGTCGTCTTCCTGCAGGGCCTCGGGAGGTGGCTGCGGCAGGCGCACCGTGAAGCAGCTCCCTTGTCCGGGCTCCGACTCCAGCTCGATTGTTCCCTCCAGACGTCGCACCGCCCGCAGGCAAATGGCCAGACCCAGGCCCGTGCCGGGGATCTTGGCATCCTCATGCAGGCGGTAGAAGCTTTCGAAAATCTGGGGCTGGTGATCGGGAGAAATGCCCAGTCCATTGTCCTTCACGCGAATCACCACCTCATGGGGAGCCGCCTCGGCCTGGATGTCCACTTCCGGGGCCCGGTCGGGCTGGCGATAGCAGAGGGCGTTGTCCACCAGGTTCTGAAGAACCATGCGCAACAACCGGCGGTCGCTGAAGATGTCCGGCGTCTCGCCCAGGCGAATGATGGCGCGACTTTCGCGGATGCGACCGTCCAGGCTGGAGAGGATCTCCTGGCATAGTCGGTCCAGCGACAGGCGGGTCAGCCGCGGCTCGATCTCAGCGGCACGGGAGTACTCCAGCATGTCGTTGACATGCTGGAACAACCGCTTGGTGCCTGAAAGGATGAACTCCAGACTCAGGCGCCGTTCAGGCGGCAGATCGGGCCCCAGGCGGTCCAGCAGCATCTGGGCGTGGCCACCAATGCTGATGAGCGGACTTTTCAAGTCATGGGCACTGGCGTAAGCGAAATGGCGCAGATCCTCGTTCCGCTCCAGCAGCAAGTCGCTTTGCGCCTCCAGCTTGGCGCGGGTCTTCTCCGTCTCCGCCACCTGCCGGCGCAATTCCTCCTGTGCCACCAAGATCTTGTCCCGCAGGGGGCGAAGCAACAAGAGGCTGCAGAGCAGCCCCAGGAAGCCCAGTCCGAGGACGATGGCAAGGATGGTGATCAGCCAGCTTCTGGCTTCTCCGGTCATGGCCTTCTGTGGCGACCCGACCACCAGCCACATGTTGCTGATGTTCAAAGGCGTGGCGCACAGCAGCAGCTCATCCAACCGACCCACAAGCGTCTCTGTATTCAGCAGGTGTTCATAACTCTGGGTCAGCGCGGGAATTCCCGGCAGCGCCTTGCTGCCGCCGGTGCGCAGCAAGACCTCCGGTGCCGCTTGGTCGCCCTTCGCCCCCAGCAAGAGGCACGACACGGATTGCCCCTGGGGCATGGGGGCGGCCATGATCGGTGGCAAGGCGTCCAGGCGAAACAACAACAAGTCTTGTGCCACCACTCGCTGGTCCGGTGAATAAACGGGGGTGAAGATGATGACATGGGGATCATGGCCCAGGAAAAAGATGCGGGACATGCCCTGGTGCCCTCGGGAGGCATAGCGAACGGGTGGTGCTTCAAGGATGGGAAAGTCCGCCTGGCGATCTGTCAGGCTGTCCATCAGGTCGGGACCGATCCTCGCCAGGATTCTGCCCCGCAAATCAATGCGCACCAGACCCTTCATCTCATGGGAGAAATCCAACGCATCGCGCAGGCGGGGCAACAGGGCGGCTCGCGCCTCCTCGAGGCTGATCATGCCACGATCAAGCTCGGCCGTGGTGATCCGCGCCGCCGTCCTGCTGGAAACCTGCCACGCCAGTTCACAGGCCCGACGCAAGGTCTCGTCCACGGCCCGCGCCCGCATGGTGGCGTCATGGGAGAGGGCCAGCTCCACACTTGATAGAAGGCGATTGCTGAGCGGGAACCATGCCACCACGATCACCAGGCCCAGCGTCAGGAGCAGGGTGAGCGCGGAATAAAGGGTCATGTGAACCCGCAGGGAGCGGCCTGAAATCTGCATGATCATCCAGCAATGACAATTCTTTATCGTCCCGATGAAAACAACAAATCAGTCCTTGGGTGGATTCCAGCGCAACAAAAGTGACAAAGATTGTGGCGAGGACGAAACCTTGCCGCCATTCTTTCGCTCAAGCGGTCGGTCGGGCCTGGGCCTTTGACTGGATTCACCTTCGGTCGAGACCGGTTCCTTGGAGATCTCGCGGCGCATGCTGGTGGTATGTGAAAGGACGCTGCGAAAAATCCAGGCCACCAAGGGCGAGGAAGACCACGAAGGACTCAAGGCTTCGCAACACATCTCTCCGAGTCCACGGGGGGTGGCGCCACCCATGTTTCGGGGGTGCCCCCCTTCAATTTGGGACCCTTCCAAGCGCACGACGGACATGGACAATTTGCCAATGGGTTGAGGCGTTGTTGGCTGGGGCTGATCAGGACGAATGCGGACGCCGTCCCGCCTGAGACAAGACTTCATGGTATCTGATTGACCACCATAATGAAATCAAATGTCTTCCATTAGGTTTCCAATTTTACTTGCCAGTACATTGCCCAAGTGCCAGATTGGTGCGGCCAAACAAGGGAGGACCGATGGACAACCATGACGTGCTGGCCCCGGAGGCGCGACAACCAGCCTTGCCCGCCTCAACCTTCCTTCAAGTGGCCCAGGGCATGCAACCGCGAAACGCTTCACCACCAGCAGACATGGCCGACGAGGAGGCGCCGCTGGGGCGGCGGGCCCGGGAACGCAGCCAACGTCGCCGTGAAATTCTGGATGTCGCCCGCCAGCACTTCGCCAAGCATGGCTTCACCGGCACCACCCTGGATGAAATTGCCCGTCAGGCCGAATTCGCCAAGCCGACACTGTACCAGTTCTTCACCAGCAAGGAGCACCTCTTCCACAGCATCCTGGCGGACGGATACCAGGATCTGTTGGGCATCCTGCGCAAGTCAGTGGTCGGGGAGGGGGGCGCCGCCCTGCAGTTGCGCGCTCTCTGTGTCATGTTCCTCATCTACTACCGGAAGCACCTGGATTTTTTCGTCATGCACCGGCAGTTTCAGCACCGCCTGAGGCAGCCGGCCGACAATCCCTGGCACCATCAGTCCCAGCGACTGCACGAGGAGATGCGGGACCGAATCCGCAACGTGATCAGCAGGGGCATGGACCTTGGCGAGCTGCACCGCCTGGATGCCGATCGACTTTGCGCCACCTTCCTGGAGACCCTTAACGTCTACACCCAGGCCTTCCAGGACGGCGGAGAACTACGCACGGCCACAGAGATGGCCGACGAGATCATGAATCTCTTCATGAATGGGCTTAGTAGCCGCCGTTGATGCGGATGCGGGTGGGGAAATCGAAGTCTGTCCAGGCGCCGGCCAAGTTGCCGTCCGGGCGTAGGCGCAGCACACGGTTGCGCTCCGTGTCAAGCACCCAGACATGCGAATCGATGCGGTTGAATGCCAAATCTTTCGGAAAGAGCAGGCCGTCCACCGCCACCTGCTCCTGGTCGAAGAAGTAGCGCAGGGCCCGCGAGTTCAGGCCCCTGTCCAGCACCCAGCACAATCCCTGGGACCAAGTGGCCGACACGGCCACCGGGTTCTGGAAGCCCGTGACGACGAGGCTGTCGATGCCGTTGGCCGCGTAGCGGACCAGCATCCCCGCCTCCTTGTCCACCAGCCAGCAGGCGCCGGTCGAATCCTCCACCGAGATGTCCACCGGAAACTGGTAGCCGTCCCGGCGGATGACGTGCGGGCTGTTCCAGACGTCCTCGATGCTGCCGTCATAGCCGTTGGCGATGTGGAAGAGGTTGTTGCTGCCCTCGTCGCAGATCCACACCGCGCCGGTGCGCTGATCAATATCCAGGGCGTTGGGACGGGTCAGGCCGCCGATGCGGCGCAGTTCGCGGTCGCCGAAGAGGTTGATCTCGACCACTTGGGCGCTGTCGCCATCCAGCACCAGCACGCTGCCGGTTCGGTACCAGCTGCGCAGGCGGGTAGGCCGGGCAAATCCTGCCGTGACAGAGAAGAGCGGCCTGCCGCGCAAGTCATAGCTGTGCAGGGCAGGGGGTTGACCCTCACAGACCCACAAGCGGCGGTTCTCGGGGTCCAGATCCAGATCCTGCAAGTCCGTGAAGCCACCCAGGCGCAGCAACTCGTCACCAATGGAGGACAGTTTGACGATCTCCTGTTCGCCTTGGCTGATGATCCAGGCGCAGCCCACCTCTGTGTAGACGATGACCCTGAGGGTGTCCCTCGTCACGGCGCCGTAGATGTCAAGCGCCGCCAGACTGGCCCAGGCGTGCATGGTGGAATCAGGCACGGTCCAGCGGACGGAGTCTCCCGTGCTTTGATTGAAGGTGCCCCACGGGCTTGACCACTGCAGGGTGACGGGATGCCCATCTGGATCCTGGACCCTGCCGAACAGGGTGATGGTGTTGCCATTCAATACAGTGGTGGCCGACCCGCGCAGCTCCTGGATGACTGGTGCCTGGTTGTGGACCCAGAAGCGGAGGGTGTCGGCGGCAAGGTTGCCCGCCGGATCCACCGCCTGGACGAAGATCCTGGCATAGACACTGCTGTCCGGACTTTGCCAGCGGGCCGAATCCTGGAAGCTGGCCACAATAAGACCGACGGTTGCCTGCCAACTGACATCCAGGGAATCTCCATCGGGATCCGTGATGTCGGCCCTGAGCATGATGATGGACCCTGGCGTGGCGCCACTCATGTCCACCCGTAGATTGCGGATCTGCGGGGCGCGGTCCTCGGCTTCATGAGGAGGCCTGGCGCAGGCCACAAACCAAACGGTTAGAAAGATTACCAAATGGTAGAGTCGCGCTTTCATTTATCTATCACCAGCACTTCCGTCTCTTCATACATAAGTGTGTTGGCGGCCAATATGCTCCAGGACTCCAGGAGCTGGTGAGTCAGGGCACTGCGCTCAAGGGCGGAACCCGGACGTTCGCGCAAGCCATGCTTGGCCGTGAAGAGGCTCCAGCGACCAGGACCGCTCTCCTCCCAGCTTAGTTTGGCTGAATGGGGTGGCCCCGGATGGTCCACTTGTTGTAGCCAGGCCTGGGCCTCCAAAGTGCCGGCCTGGCGGCTGCGGGCGAACAGCGGCGGCAAGGCATGGCCACGAAACTGACGGGGTTGATAAGAGAGGATCCGCCCCCGCAGGACCAGGTCCGCCTTGAGGGAGCGCCCCAGTTCATTGATGGCGGTCTCTTCCGTCAGGTCGCGGGACGCCATCCGGTGAAAGTCCAGGTAGGCTTCCACCTCGGCCGGGGGCACCACCTGAAAACTGCTGTCCGCTTCGATGACACGATGGAAGGCCTGTGACAGGGTGACGGCCACAGGCGCTTGATCTGCCTCGATAAAGGGAAGGAGCACCACCCTCAACGGGAGGAAGGGCAGGCGGCCTGATTCCGTCAGGAGGGCCGGGGTGCCCGGTTCAAGCGTGAAGGAGGGGACTTTGTTCTTGTCATCCAATCGCTTCTGCAGTCCGGGGTGGAGATGGCGATAGCGCATGCGGATGGGGATGACCGGTTGCCGGCTCCAGCCGAGGGCGGCATAAAGGCCAAAGCGGTCCAATTCGTAGATGACCCGCTCTTCGGCCCCAAGCCGTACCTGGAAGCCCCAGGGCAGTTTCACGCCCAGTCCGGCACTGAACTGGTAGGTGGCTTCCTTGGTGTCCGTCGCCATCTCCTGGGCCAGCTCGCTTTCCAGAAAGAGCCAGCGCTGGACCAGATGATAGCGGATGGAGGCGCCCCACAGCATCTTGGTGTTTTCCAGGTGGTTGTCCGTGCGCAACCCACCATTGACCGCCAGCCAAAGAGTGGAAAGATCCTGGGGGCGATCTCCAAACTCAAGTTGGACAAGTGTTTCCGCCTGGGTGCGACCGCCCGTGAAGCGATCAAAACCGACCAGTTCCCTTCTGAACCCGCTGGGAAAAATGAGGGCTTGACGCAATCCCAGGCTCATGCCGGGCCAGTTTGACAGGGGATGGCGGTAGCTCAGGGCGGTGGCCAGATCCCCCTGGCCGCTCTTGCTAAGGGGGCCAAGCGATTCCATCAGGTAGGGATAGCTGAATTCGAAGACCAGGCGTTGTGTCAAGCCATAGCGAAGGCCAAAGGCGGACTCCTGTCGCAGGGTGTCGGCCTCGAAGATGAACTGCTTGCCCTGACCTTCGAACTCCACCCGACCGGCCCGCATGTCGTGCAGGAAGAGAGGGGAGTCGGAGAGCCGATAGCGGGCGCCCCCGGCCGAGGCCAGCAGGAACGCGCCAAGGATGCTGACATGCCAGAAGCGTAGTCGTCGCATGATTCCCGCAAGTTTGTGGCCCCCTCATGCGAGCAAAGGCCATGCCGGATGGGAATGGCGCAGGGCATCGAGTCTCCTCCACGCAAGCTGCTGACATGCAACGAGTTTCAGCCCAAGGCGTTGGATCCAATCCCGGCTTCGACTGGATGGGCGAAGAGGGAAAGATTCTCAGGGGCAAGAGTTTCCCGTTGCAGCGCTCTGATGGGGGAACTAATTTCTGAGTGCCTGCCTTGCTGCCGGCCGAGCCAAGTCCATCGCTCCCGGGTCGACCCACCTGGTGCGTGCCATGACAGGCGGCCGGCGGATTGCAGGTGAAATGCCCAAGTGTCAGGGCGCGCCCTGACATCTCGGCGCTTTCGTGTTTTTCAATCAGCGAAGCCATTGCTGTGAAGTCGGCCAGCTCGCCACACATGACCCAAGGAGGCTTCATGTTGAGATATCTGTTCATTCTTGCCCTCCTGGTGGGAAAGCTGTGGGCCCAGGGCGCCCAAGTCTTCTACACAGGATCCCTGTCCTTCCAGTATGCGCAGATTCCCTTCGGTCCCTTCAGCGGCACTTTCGCGGTGGAAGGCAGCATTGACACCACCCAATGGGTTCCGGAACTGGATGAGGGCCTGGGGGGCCTCATCGCCTCGACGGAAGGGACGGGCGCCGAGCAGCTGCTGGCCCTGGCCGCCAAGCGCAACATCAATCCAGACACCACCTATCATGTATTCGGACTTTACTACCGGGCGGAGGGTCCGATCGAGGCGGGGGCCGTGCCCAATCCCATAAGCACGGTCCAGCTGTTCCTGTTGTGGCATCTGGACAGCCTGGCCTTTCCCGCCGAACTGCCGGACAGTTTGGATCTGCTGGAGATCCTTGATCTGATCCAGGCTGAACGCAAATTCGTGGGGGCCGCCACGGCCCTGGGGATCGGGCTGCGGGACGAAAGCACGCTTGATTTCACCTTCAGTGGCGCCCTGGTGGACCTGAACAACAGTTTCGTGATCGTCTCCGTCACCAATGGCACATCGCACATGGAAGGGCTCGAGCTGAACGCGGTGGCTGCCCCGCCCACCTGGCCACTTTCTTCCTGCATCACTTTGGCCCCCAATCCCTTCAATCCTGATCTGCTTCTCACTTTCGAGTCAGAACTGCCTGGCCGGCTCGAACTGCGGATCCATGACCTGCTGGGGAGACATGTGGAGACCTTGGACCTGGGTCCGCGTGGTCCCGGCGCTCATGTGGCACGGTGGCACGCGAGGGGCTTGCCTGGTGGCACGTATGTGGTATCGGCGTGGCGGGATGGGATCCTGGTGGGGAGCCAGCGCGGCATCCTGATCAAGTGAGGAGCGTCCGGCCTGTCCCGCCGCCCGCCTGCCCAGCCTGATTCATCCAGGTGTGGTGGCGCTCAGGGTTCCAGGTGCCGACTGAAGCGGACCACGCCGGTCTTCAGCGCGGTGGCCTCCACGGCTCGTGCCACCTCTTCGTGGGCGGAGCGATCCAGGATGTTGGGCATCAGTTCGCCTTCCATTGCATGCTGGGCAATGGCCTTGGCGGCGGCGATCTTCATGGCATCGTTGATCGTGGTGGCACGGGCCCGCAGGGCGCCCTTGAACAATCCCGGGAAGGCCATGGCGTTGTTGACGCCCTTGCCGTCGGCGGCGAAGGCGGCACCGGCGGCGAGGGCGTCGTCGGGCAGGATCTCCGGATCCGGATTGGAGAGGGCGAGGATGACCTGCCCCTTGCGCACCTGTTCCGGCTTGATCAGGCCTGGAACGCCGGTGGTGGCGATCACCATGCTGGACTTGGCCATCACCCCTGCCAGATCGGTGGCTTGCCCCCCGCGCGCCGTGAACCGCTCGATCATTATTGGATTGATGTCCGCCCCATAGACTGTCTCCACTCCGTAGGCCTTGAGCAATTGATGGATGCCGGCGCCAGCGGCGCCCAGTCCGATGATGCCGATAGTGGACCGGTGCAGGTTCAGGTGGCGCAACCGGGCGATGGTGAGCAGCGCGGCCAGAACGACCGTGGCCGTGCCATGCTGGTCGTCATGCATGACCGGGATGTCCAGCGCCTCGTCCAGGCGGGCCTCGATGTCGAAACACTCGGGGGCGCGGATGTCCTCCAGCTTGATGGCGCCGAAGGTGGGGGCGATGGCCTTGACTGCCGCCACGATTTCGTCCGGATCCTTGCTGTCCAGCAGGATGGGCACACCACTGATTCCCGCCAACTGGTGAAAGAGGAGGGCCTTGCCCTCCATCACCGGCATGCCCGCCACCGCGCCGATGTCGCCCAAACCCAACACAGCCGTGCCGTTGGTCACAATCGCCACCGTGTTCTGGATACCGGTGTAGGTCCAGGCCAGCTCGGGATCGGCCTGGATTTGCAGGCAGATGGAGGCGACGCCCGGCGTGTAGACGATGCCCAGATCGTCGGCGCTGTGGATGGGGGCGCGGCCCACCATCTCGATCTTGCCGCCCAGGTGCCGTTCGCGCACCACGTCCGTCACGGCGATGAGGTCGATGCCTTCCATCTCGCGGATGGCATCGCACATGCGGTCGAAAGTGCCTTCGTCCTGAACCGTGACATCCAGGTCGCGGATGCGGTCGCGTTTGCCGTTGTGGATGGTGACAATCTCACCGAAGCGTGCCCCGAACTCACCCATCCGTGTGACAAGGCGCCCCAGCCAGCCGGGCGCGTCAGGCAGCTTCACCCGCAACCGCTTGGTGCAACGCAGGCCGGTCTCGTGCCGCATGCTTCCTCCCGTGGAAAGGCCCGCGATGGCCGGATGACCACCTGCGGCAATGGTCCTGAACTGCTCAATCAGTTGTGTCGCGGGCAAGGTACCAACCGCCGGGGTCTGTCCCCTGGACTGATTGCGACATGTGCTTCGTCAGCCGCCCAACCATGATTCAGCCGCGCCTTCAACGGGAATGCGCTGACCGTCCACGCCTGCCGTGCTGTCCTTGCTCAGCGCTTGCCCAGGCGGCCAATGGTCTTCTCCAGGGCGCGCCTCACCTTCTCGACAGCGCCGTCGACCGCCTGCTCCGGGCCTGGCGCCTGATGACTCACCGAGACCGGCTGCAGGCCGGCCAGCCGGGCTTCCAACAGGCAGCGCAGACTTTCGACGCCGGCCGACTTGTCGCCGTCCTCATCGCTCAAGTGCAGCTCCACGCGCGTGACCTGGCCGCCGAAGCGCTCCAGCCCGCCTCTGACAAGTTCCCTGATCTTGCGGGCCAGCCGGTCATTGACCTCAACATGGCTGTCGGTGTTGATCTGGATCCTCATGATTCTTCCTTTCTTTGATGTTGGGGCGCCCGGGGCGACCTTTTGATCCCCAACGCCGGGAATCCTGGTGGCGTTCCTGGTCGAAGAGACGTGAGGGAGTTTGTCTTGAGAAAGCGGGAATCTCTGCAGCTCCCGCATGGCATTGACGGCACCCACCGCCCGGCATCCTGCGAGTGGCGTATCGCGTTGGCGGCCGATTCGCCATGCGACTTCCGTCCGTGCCGGCAAACAGATGGCCGGCCGGCTGTGGCTGACGCGGCTTCTCCATCTTCCTGCCCGAAAGAGGGGGAGGCGAAGCATGCGAGTCGTGCTGCAGCGGGTATCAAGGGCGGAGCTGCACTGCGCCAGCGGCCACCGGGCAGTCATTGGCCGAGGCCTGTTGATCCTGGCCGGCGTGGAGCGTCGTGACGGCCCCTTGGATGCCGAACAACTGGCGAAACGCATCCCCCACCTGCGCCTCTTCCCGGATGCGAGCGGCGTGATGAACCTCTTCGTGCTGGAAATGAACAACACCGAGGCCGGAAGCCACGCATCGGGTCCGGCCGGCGCCGCCGGGGAGATTCTCCTCGTCAGCCAGTTCACCCTGCACGCCGACACGCGCCGCGGCCGCCGGCCATACTACGGCCATGCGGCCCCGCCCACGCAGGCCGAACCATTGCTGGAGGCTTTGGCCTCCGGCCTGCGCGCCGCCGGATGTCACGTGGCGACGGGCGTCTTCGGCGACCACATGGAAATCCTGCTGAAGGCCGATGGACCGGTGACCATCCTGCTGGACACGGCCGACGGCAAGTCCAGCTTCTGAGATCCCGTTCCCGGTGTCCGCCAATCAATAGCCGGGTGCGCTCGTATCAAAGTTCGGCTTAACAAACTATGTTTGATGTGTGATGTTCGAGCGGTCAGGCGGGAGGCATGATACTGGGACGCTATCTCCGCAAGGTGGGCTGGGTGGGCGTCTGGTTCTTCTTCCTGAAGGGCTTGGCTTGGTTGTTGGTACCAATGTGGTTGGTGGGGAAAGGATGCAGCACATGATCCAGCCAAGAGGCAGTGGGTGGGAGGCACCAGCCACCGGTTTGGGCGCCCTCTTGCGCGAGCAGACCGCGGCTGAGCATCGGCGGGCCGAGGGCGGCGAATTCCAACGTCTGCTGTTCAGCGGGCAACTCCCCCAAGTCATCTATGTGGCGTGGCTGGCCCAATTGCAGCTCATCCACCGCGCACTGGAGGTCCGCCTGTGGCGCGACTGGGAAGCGGAGTCCTGGCGTGAACTGACTGCCGCCGATCGCCGGCGCAGTGTGGACCAACCTCCCGCCGAGCTGCTGGGTGCCCACTATGTGCTGGAAGGGAGTGGCAACGGCAATCGCATGATGGCACGCGGCCTGCGCGCCGCATATGGGCTGCAGGGTCAGGCCGGCACCCGCTCCATGGACCCTTACGGAGACGGACAACCCGACCGTTGGCAGGCCTTCAAGTCCGCCCTGGACGAGGCTTTGCCGGAAATGCACTGGACACGCGCCCTGGAAGGCGCGCGGCAGTGCTTCCTGGCGCTGGCCCGTGCCGGCGAGGAGATCCTGCCGGCGGTCGGGACGGCGCAGCCGATCACCGAGCCCTGACCCGCCG
Organism: bacterium; assembly: GCA_030685015.1. Taxonomy (NCBI): domain Bacteria; species bacterium. The sequence goes on along the minus strand of JAUXWS010000006.1, from coordinate 12,100 downwards.
GCCCAGGAATACTGCTGGATCTCTTCTGTCAGACCCTCAACAGCTTGAATGCGTGTGTCCACTGGTTGTGCCGGAATCCCGGCAGGCACCAAAGCTGGCAGAGCGGCTCGATGGCGCGGGCGGCGCGCACGTCTCCCATGTCCGCCGTCTCCCAGCCGAACTGGTCGAGGATGGCGCGAGTGCTCTCCTTGGCCGGTTCATCGTTCCCGCAAATGAACATGGTGGGTGGTCCGCCGGGAAAGGCGGGATTCACCATGAAGGGGTTTCCCACGCAGCTGAAGGCTTTGACAAAGCGAACATGCGGGAAATCAGCCTGCAGGCGCTCCATGAGGGACTCGCCCTCGATCGTGAAGAAGCGCAGCACGCCCCCCTCGGGAGGCAAATCGGCGATGGGATTGGTGGCATCCAGCACCACTTTGCCGGCCAGCTTGTCCGACCCCGCCAGGCGCAGGGCCTCCGCTGCGACAGTCCCCTTCACGGCAAGGACCAGCACGTCGCCAAAGGCGGCGGCCAAGGCGAAGTCTCCGACCTGGATGGCGGGATGCTCACCCTGGAAGGCGGCCAGTTTGTTGGTGTCGCGCGTGCCGATGGCCACGTCGTGACCATGCTTCAGGAAGCCCGCGGCGAGGGTCTTGCCCACATCGCCGGAGCCAATCACACCAATCTTCATGTTTATCTCCTTATGCAGTTCGCATGAATCCAGGCGGCGCCGGTCAATGGCGCCGCGGCCCCGGCATGAGGAACCACAGCGCGAGGTAGACCAGGATTCCGGGGAAGGCCGCGCTGAGGATGGACAAGAGCGCGTAGCCCAACCGGAACCGGGTCACCGGCCAGCCCAACCGTTCGGCCAGTCCCGCGCACACACCGGCAATCATGGCGTCCGCGGATCGACGCAAGGTTCTGTCTTCTTGTGTCACGGCTCCAACCCTTCCAGCTTGACGCGGGTGTCCTGATCGAGAAAGGCGGGCCCTACCCGGCAGGGGCTCACGACGATCCGCTCCCAGACCTTGCCGGTCACGTAGGGTTCCTCCGCCAGCCAGGCGTCCAGTTCGGCGCGCGACGGATAGTCCACAATCAGCACGGAGCCGGTCATCTGTCCCGCCTCGTCCAGCAGGGCCACGCCATAGAGATGCCGACCCTCCGTGCGCAGGCGACGGCCCAGCTCCAGATGCGCGGGGCGGGCGGCCAGGCGGCGGGCCTGGGCTTGCGCGTCGGTGCCGTCGTGGGCGCTGACGAGGAATTGCATGGCCATGGCTCCTGTTGCAGGCTGATTGGATGGAATGTGGTTCTCCGTAGGGACACGGCGCGCCGTGTCCCTACGAGCTTTGGTCAATTGGCCACTGGATAGTCCGTGTACCCCTCCGGCCCCGGTGTGTAGAAGGTGCTCGCGTCCGGCTGCACCAGCGCCAACCCATCCCGCATTCTCCGCACCAGATCCGGATTGGCGATGAAGGGCCGCCCGTAGGCCACGGCATCGCCGTGGCCCAACGCCAGCTCCGCCTCCGCCCGCGCCTGGTCGTACCCGCCGGACAGGATGATCGCCCCGCCGAATTCCCGGCGCATGCTCTCCTTCACTTCTGCCGGCACCGCCGGCGCACCCATCGAGCTGTGGTCCACCACATGCACGTAGGCCAGACCCAGCCGCCCCAACTCCTTGGCCAGAAGCTGGTAGAGCGCGTCCATCTCCGCATCCGGCCGCATGTCGTTGAAGGCGCCGTAGGGAGAAAGACGGATGCCCGTGCGTCCCGCGCCGATGCGCGCCGCCGTCGCCCGCGCCACGTCAAGGGCGAACCGCATCCGGTTCTCCACGCTGCCGCCCCAGCGGTCCGTGCGCTGGTTGCTGGCCGTGTTGAGGAACTGGTCGATGAGGTAGCCGTTGGCGCCGTGCAACTCAACTCCATCGAATCCGGCCTCGATGGCCAGCGCCGCTGAGGCGGCAAACTCGCCAACTGCCCCCGCGATGTCGGCCTCGCTCATTTCCTCGGGCATGGTGTGGGGCTGCATGCCTTGCCCGTCTGTCCACATCTCGCCGCTCATCGCCACCGCCGAGGGCGCCACCACCCGCGCAGCGGCCGGCATGTTGAGCCGGCTGGAGACGCGACCCGAGTGCATCAGCTGGACCACGATCCTTCCACCTCCGGCATGGACCGCATCCGTCACCTGGCGCCAGCCCGCCACGTGCTCCTCGTTGAAGAGACCGGGAATGCGGGCATAGCCCAGACCCTGGGGGGAGGGGGAGGTCCCTTCCGTCACAATCAGCCCGGCCCCGGCCCGCTGGCTGTAGTACTCGGCCATCAGGTCCGTGGGCTGGTGGTCGGCCGTGGCCCGGCAGCGGGTCATGGGGGCCATCACGACCCGGTTGCGCAACTCCAGATTCCCCAGTCGGGTGGCCTCGAACAGCTTGCTCATGTCAGCGCCCTTTCTATTGACTCGTTTCGCTCTTTCAAACCGACCAGTTGGTATTTTACCCGGCGCAAAAAGTCATGCTGGTCGCTCGGCCCGCAGACTCTCCAGATGGCTCGCCAGGACTGTCGTCGCCTGTCGCAGCAAGTCTGGATCCCGGGCGGTCTTGGCCGCCCCCGCCGCCCCTTCGATCAGGCTGGTGATGAAGACCGCCTCCCCGGCGGCATCCGCCCCGGGCCGCACCATGCCGGCGCGTTGCCCCCGCTCCAGGGCTGAGGCGATCAGCCCGCGCCAGGTGGACATGATCTCTTCGATGGCCACACGAAAGGGTTCGTCCACGCTGGCCATCTCCTGGGCCAAGTTGTTCAACGGGCAGCCGCACTCCACGGAACAGGCGCTGGCCCCACGCTGCTGTCGCTCCAACAGCGCCAGGATCGCCTCGACGGGGTGATCCCCCTCCCCCAGCGCCTCCCGCCAGTCCCGCAGCATGTCCTCGCGAAAGACCTCATGCAGGACCGCCAAGCCCAGTTCGTGCTTGTTGCGGAAGTGGTGGTAGAGCGCGCCCTTGGTCACGCCCGTCTCAGCCAGGATGGCCTCCAGGCTGGCCGCCTGGAACCCATGACGGTGGATCTGGACCGCGGCGCTCTTGAGCAGGGCGCGGCGCGTGGCTTCAGGATTATGGGCAGTGCGACTCATGAGACAAACATACCGGACGGTCGGTTTGATGTCAAGAGAGCCCGTGATTCCGACTCTCCCCACGGGGCGGAGCCTGTTCTATTTGCGGACGAGGGGAAGTTCCCGTCCAGCCTGGAGCCGCACGCCACTGGACACGCGGCCGGTCTCGTCGCGGGTGAAGTGCAGCCGGGCATCCACTGGCTTGAGAATAAAGCGGTCCCTGGCCTCGGCAAAGGGAGGCAATGCCGGTTGGCCCGTGCCCTGGGCCATGAGCCGGTCCCCCTCCAGGAACACGCGGATGTGGAAGTCCGGGGTCAGTTGATCGTCGCCGACCACCTCCTCAGGTCTGCGCGGGGCAGCTCCACTGCTTGCCTCGGCTCCGGCAGGTCCACGGGCAGTCCATGGGCCAAGGCGCCCAGGCGGCCCGCGATCTCAGCGGGCGCCGTGTCGTTCAAGTTGCCCAGAACCGCCACCGTGATGCGACGGTCCGGATACCTGCAGCCTTTCGGGCTTGGACCTTCGATGGGATTCGCGCCCATGTCGAGGGCGATTCGGCGGAGATCTCGCGTCGCGTAATGGCATTTACTCGCAAGAAATCTGCGTCGAATGGGACCGGCAGGGGCGATGAAGACCGCGAAGCGGCCAAGTCCGAAAGGCTGCCAGGCCAGCTGCGTGTTGAAGCCCTCGATCCCGCCGCCATGCTCCAGCACGACGATCCCCTTCTGCTCGCGCCGGATCAGCCCCATGGCATAGTCTTCGCGCACGGGCCTGCCCATCTCGCCCAGGCCCTCCGCCGTGAGCAGCCTCCCGCCGTGCAGGCTCGTCTGCCAGCGCAGAAGGTCCTCGGTGGAGGAATCGAGCGCGCCCGCCGCATAGGGCACGCTCATGTGGACGAACTCGGCCGGGACGGGGCCCTCCGGGCCGGGCGCATAGCCCAGGGCCGTCCGGCGGGCCGTCCGCGTTGGAAGTGACAGGGGCGTTGGACATGTCTACCTGGCCGGCTCGTAGAAGCAATTCCTGGGCGACACCACCTGGCCGTCCTTCTTCAGCACGGCGATGATCTTGCCCACCTCCTTGGGGTCCAGGCCCGTGGCGGCGGCCACGTCCGCCCCCTTGACCGGCTTGCCCGCCTTCTTCATGGCCGTCAGCACGGCCTGCGCCTTGGCGTCCATGGTGTCTCCCTTCATTCAATCCCTACGTGACGGATGATCCAAACGGATGCGGATGCGAACCATCAGACCTTTGGTGGCGAACGGCTCCACAGGACGGCGGCCATGTGCTTGCAGGGCTCCTCAGACCTCGCCCGTGTAACCGCACACGCCCATGCGCGGCGAGTTGCAGATCGGCAGGAAGGACTCGGGTTCATTGCAGGCATGGGAGCGCCGGTGCTCATCACAACAGAATGCGCCTGCGTCTCCCAGGCAATAGGGACAGATCGCGGTGGCAGGCCTGCCACAGACGCCACACACGTGCAGCGGCGCATCGTTGCGCGCCAGCAGGCGGATGGAACGCCGGCCGATCCGGCCCTCGCGCAGGCATTCCGCTCGCAATTCCAGCGTGGTCGTGTCACCGTAGTCGTAGAGATAGCCGATGGTTTGACCCAAGCTCGTGAACACGTGGCCAATGGACGCCTCCATGCTGCGGGCCTGCGTTGCGTCGTGCTCGAATGGATCCAGATGGGACAGATAGGTCGTGTCCTCCACCTCGAAGGCGCTGATGTGCCCGCAGCACTCCAACCAGATCTGCCTCAAAAAGGAATCCAGACTCCGCAGCTTGGCGTGGGCCTTCGCTTCCAGAACCAGCCAGTAGTCTGACCGCTCCGGGCAGCGGACAAGCAGTTGGAGAAGTTTGATTGGTGCGCCGCTCACGGCGGCGTGGGCGGGGGCGCAGGTGCTGAGATGCGTCGCCATGTCTGCAAAAGCCAAGTGCCCGCCGCAGAGAGCACAGATTCCAGCTTGAGATGGTGCCATGTGTGGTCTCCCGCTTGGCGGCCTGTCCCCTGCCAGGCCTCAGCGACCTTTCATCTTGCCGAATTCCTTGGCCGCTTTGGCGACCGTCTTCCATTTGCGCTCCTCGTCGGCGTGCTGGCGAGGGACAGCTCCCGCTCGATGCGCGCAGGTTGGGCGCCGCGGCGATGGGATGGACGACGAAGACGAGATCCACGTTGGCGGCCAGGACCTGCAGCTCGGAGGACTTGCCCGGGTCGCCGCGCACGACTCGTCCCGCCACGAGGCCGCGTGCGGCGTGGGGAGCGAAGAGGGCCTGCCGGCGCCCGGACCAGCCGAGGGCGTCAAGGGCTTGTGCGTGCATGGGTGCGCCTTCGTTTGCGCACGGAGTGTAGCTTTCGGCGTTTTCAGACGCGCCGGGCAACGATCAGGGGCCGAGCAGCGCCGCCGGCACCACGGCGATCCCGTCCTTGCGGCGGTAGGCCTGCGGACCCGTGTGGATCACCAGGGCGTCGATGAGATCGTGGCCGAGCTGATCGCGCAGCCAGAGCAGATGCTTGACGTCACGATCCCCCACGGCGCCGCTGAGCTTCACTTCAATGGCAAGGATGCGCTGATCGGCCCCTTCCACGATCAGGTCGACCTCCTGCCGCCCGCCCTGCTGGCGGAAGTGCTTGACACGGGCGTCAGCCGCCTGTGCGAAGACGCGGACGCAGAGGGTCACCAGTGATTCGAACAAGTGCCCGAGCAGCGTGCCGTCGCGCGGGATTTCCGGTCCCGGTCCGGCGCCCGTCAACAGGGCTTCGGCATCCAGTCCGAGGAGGTGCGCGGCCAGCGCCGGGTCGGCCAGATGGTGCTTCGGCGGCTGGGAAAGACGATTCAGGCGATTGCCCGACGGCAGCCAAGCGGGAACTGGGTCGACGATCCACAGCCGCTCCAGGATGTCCCGATAGGGTTGCGTCGTCGTCTTCGCCGGCTTCTCGCCCTGGCCGCTCGTGGCGGCATCGCGAATCGTCTCGTAGGAGGCCGTGGTGGCCGTGGCCGCGGCATAGGCCGCCAGCCAGCGCTCCAGCACGGCGGGCCGGCGGGCCGTGTGGCCTTGCTCCGGGAAGTCCGTGTCGATGATGCGGCGCAGGTAGCCGTCCAGTTGCAGCCGCCGGGCGCGTCCCGACAAGGTGCGGATGCCGGGGAAACCCGAGGCCGTGATCTCCTGCACGTAATCCGCCAGGACGAGGTCCGTCCGGCCCTCTATCTCTTCCCGGCCGCCTTGCAGCACGTGCTTGAGGCTGACGCCGGGCCGGCCGACGCCACGCTCGCCCAGCGTCAGCGGGCGCATGCGCAGTGTCACGATCCGGCCAGCGCCGGAATGCGTCGGCGGCGCTGCCGGACTGGCCGAGCCCGTCAGCAGAAAGCGGCCCGGTCCGGCCCCGTCGTCGACGGCGCGCCGGACCGCGTCCCATACCGCCGGCACGCGCTGCCACTCGTCAACCAGTACAGGCGGCTCGCCAGTGAGCACCTGCGCCGGATCCGCCTCGGCGACGGCTCGCGGCGCTGGATCGTCCAGGCGCTGGATCGTGCGCGCACGGCGCCGGGCCGTCTCGGTCTTGCCCACACCCTTGGGGCCTTCAAGGGCGATCGCTGGCAAGCCGGGCAGCAGCTCATCCAGCTCGGCATCCACCACACGGGTCAGATAGCCAGTCATTCGTTCACAATCACAGCAAGGAGTTCCACCGCGTCTTGCCGTCTGGACTGACAAACGCAATGACTCGTCAATCCAGCCCGGACCATTCCTTTCTTTTCGCACAGCACCATCATTTCGCGGCCTCCTACGCATCCCGTCCGCCCGGTATTGCGCTACCATTACGCCACCACCAACACTACCATTTCGCCATCTAATGCGCTACCGTCGCGCCACGGCCATCACTCCCGATCCGTCAATCACTCCGCGCCCGCTTCGCCTCATGCGCCACCCCATCGCCAATGACGAAGAAAATCTGTCCCCACGCCTGGCGGCTTCGATAGTGCCCCGTTGAAGCACCATGTTTCTGCATGGCGACGCAAGTTCCCATCAGCCACACGTCGGTGCTTTGATCACGCCTTGACATCATGGCCGCCAAGCAGTTCTCAATCGCCTGGGTGGACAGAAGGCGCTGGGAAAGCTATTGGAACTCTTCCCACGCCCCCTTGCATCTGGAACATTTGTTCACTATCCTATGAACAATATCCGGAGGGAGCATGAGCCCGCGCGGCGCCAACGACAACCTCACCAGCCGCCAGGAAGAGCTGCTGGCCTACCTGCGCCAGGCCCTGGAGAAGGGCGGCACGCCCCCCAGCTACCGGGAACTCGGTGAGCGCTTCGGCATCAAGTCCACCAACGGCGTCAAGGTGCTGCTGGACGCCCTGGAGCGGAAGGGCTACCTGCTGCGGGTGGCTGGGCGCGCCCGCGCCCTGGAGCTGACGCCCGCCGCCCTCGCCGCCGGCCGCATCCTGGAACTGAGCGTGCGCAGCGTGCCCCTGCTGGGGCGGGTGGCTGCCGGCGAACCAATCCTGGCGGTGGAGCATGTGGAGGAGATGCTGCAGGTGGACACCCAGCTGCTGCGTGGCGACGAGCATTTCGCCCTCGAGGTGCGCGGCGACAGCATGGTGGAGGCGGGCATCCTGGACGGGGACCTCGTTTTCGCCCAGGTGCAGGACTCGGCGCGCGCCGGCGACATGGTGGTGGCCCTCATCGGGGAGGAGGCCACCGTCAAGTTCTACTTCCCGGAGCAGGACCGCATCCGTCTGCAGCCGGCCAACGCCCGCTACGAACCCCTGTTCGTGGAAGGGACCAGCCCGGAGTTCCGCATCGCGGGCAAGGTGACCGGGTTGATGCGCCGCTATCGCTAGCAGTCTGTCGGACTTGGCCACTTGGCGGTCTTCATCGCCCCAATCGGTCCGGATTTTTCCGCAATTTTCTTGAACAGACCACCAGTATGCTCTTCGAAAATTCCGAAAAACCGGCCACGATTTGGGCGCGAATCCCATCCAAGGCCCAAGCCCGACAGGCTGCTAGTGGACCAATTCCCGTGATCTGCCGAATGCTGTTTGCTGCACAATGCATGGGAGATGGATCGTTGGCAACCTCGCAAACCCTACGGGAAGCGCCCAGGCCGCCCATCGCCGCGTTGCCGCGCCTTGACGCAGCCCCACTGCGCCGGCGGCGCGGACGCCTTGCGCTGGACGGCCTATGCACTTCATCATCCGTCATCTCACGAGAATCAGTCCACTAGGTGAACCATGCGCTACGAGGAGATCGGTGACCCTGTCGAGGTGATCACCCTGTTCCGCAACGGCACCATGAGTCCGCTGCGCTTCCGCTGGAAGAACCACGTCTACAAGGTCAGCCGCGTCAACGGCGGCTGGGTCAGCGACGAGGGTTACAACCGCCGCCGGCATTTCGCCGTCTGCACGGAGGGGCCGGATGTCTACGAGCTGAGCTACGCCATCGAGAGCCAGCAGTGGGAGCTGACCCGCGTCTGCCTGGTGGGCTAGGACTCCTTCCCCTTGCAAGGGGGAAGGCCGGGATGGGGATTCACGGAAATGCGCAAATCGGACCATCGATCTTCGATTTCCATCTGGAGAAAGCAAGAGGACGCCATGCCTTTCAGCGACCCCCTCCAGCGCGAGGTGTGGGCCACCGTCGAGGAGCTGAATCGCGCCTGGACACAGGGGCGGCCCGAGCGCCTGGTCGAGTTCTTCCACCCGGACATGGTCGCCATCACGCCCGCCATGGTCGGGCGCTTGGAGAGCGGGGCGGATTGCGTGGCCGGCTGGACGGCCTACGCCCGGGGCGTGGCGATCCACCGCTGGCAGGTGCGCCACCCCCTCGTCCGCATCCACGGCCAGGCGGCGGTCGTCGCCTACGAGTACGAGATCGAAATTGGGCCGGAAGACCATCACCAAGTCCTGCGCGGACGGGATCTTCTCTTCCTGGCATGCGAAGGGGGGCGCTGGTGGGTCGTCGCCGACCAGTTTTCGCCCATGCCGGGATGAGCCCGACGCCTTCCCCCTGCCAAAGGGAAGGCCGGGATGGGGGACGTGACGACGCGATGACCGAGCCATCGATCCTCAATTGCGCTTGGGAAGACCTTTGAGAAAGGAAGAGCGGATGACCTTCAAGCCCGAGGGCTACCCCAGCCTGTCACCTTAGCTCGTCGTCAAGGATGCCAAGGCCCTGATCACCTTTGTCCAGGACGTGCTGGACGGGGTCGAACTGCTGCGCCACACGGCCCCCGACGGGCGCGTCCAGCATGTGGCCCTGCGCATCGACGACGGCGTGCTGATGCTGGGCGAGGCCCAGCCGGAGTGGCCGCCGCTGCCAGCCCACCTGCATGTCTATGTGCCGGAGGTGGACGCCACCTTCCATCGCGCCCTGGCGGCCGGCGCCACGCCGCTGCAGGAGCCTGTCAAGGGCGATGACGAGGACAAGCGGGGTGGCGTGCTGGACGGCAACGGCATCTCCTGGTGGTTCGGGACGAAAGTGGAGTGGGCCGCCGCGGATGATCCCGGGGCATCCTGTCCGATCATCGTCTGCTCAGCGGCAAGGAAGACCCCGGTCAACAATTGCGTGCGGAATTGGGTTCTCGAGGAGAAGGGCGGTGGAAGCGAGCTACCTCCACGTGGACATGGACGCCTTCTTCGCCGCGGTGGAGCAGCGGGACAACCCCGCCCTGCGCGGCCGGCCGGTGGTCATCGGCGGCGGGCCGCCGCCCTGGGGCAAGGAGGGCCGGCGGCTCCACGCGAAGAGCTGCGAGGACGCCCAGTCCCCCGAGGCCGCCTTCTCCGGGCGCGGTATCGTCACCACCTGTTCCTATGAGGCGCGGGCCTATGGCATCCGCTCCGGCATGCCGGTCGCCGAAGCCTGGCGTCGTTGTCCGGACGCCGTCTACCTGCCCGGCTCCCGTGGCAAGTACAGCGCCGCCTCCGCCGAGGTGATGGCCATCCTCGAACAGTACACGCCGGACCTGGACGTGCTCAGTGTGGACGAGGCCGTGCTGGAGGTGAGCCGTTGCCGCCTGCTTCATGGCGGGCCATGGGAGATCGCCTGCACGGTCCAGGCCCGCATCAGAAGTGATTTGGGTCTTGCCTGCAGCATTGGCATCGCCCCCAACCAGCTGCTCGCCAAGATGGCCTCCAAGCTGCGCAAGCCAGCCGGTCTCTTCGAGATCCGCGCCGACGAGGCCCGCGCCGTGTTGGCGCCACTGGACGTGCAGGCCATGCACGGCATCGGGGAGTCCACAGCCGGCAAGTTGCGCGAACTGGGCATCCACACCCTGGGCCAGTTGGCGGAATTCCCCCTCGCCATCCTGGCACGACGCTTCGGCCCGCTGTGGGCGGGCAACCTGCAGCGTCTGGCCCGGGGCGAGGGCGGCCGCATCACCCGGCCCTTCGGCTACTCCCGTGAGGAGAAATCGGTGGGGCACTCCCGCACCTTCGGCCAGGATTTGCGCGGGCGACAGGCCCTGGAGGCGGAACTGCTTGATCTGACCGAGCGGGTCTGCCGCCGCCTGCGGGAGGCTGGCTTGGCCGCCCGCCAGGTGACGGTGCAGTTGCGCAGCCCGGATTTCCGCAACCGTTTCCGCCAGCAGCCTCTGGCGCGGCCCAGTCAGCGGGAATCAGATCTCTACGCCGCGGCGCGCCACCTCTTTCATGAGAACTGGAGCGAAGGCGAGGCGCTGAGGTTGTTGGGCCTGTCGGCCGGACGCCTGCAGCCGGTGGTGGGCCACCCGGTGCAGCTGGGCCTGCTGGACGGTGGCAGGGCGGAGCGCGAGAGCCGGCTCAATCTGGCCATGGATGAATTGAAGGACTGGTGGGGACGGGATGTCATCAGCCGCTGCCAGGTGGTGGCCCGCAAGGAGATGCGTCGGATTCCCCTTGACATGGAGGCGTGATGGGCCAGGGCTTGGACAAATCAACTGCTCCCGATCGCAACACTCTGACGCGCCTGGAGCAACTGCCCAACGTGGGGCGGGCCACCGCGGAGGAATTGCGCCAGATCGGCATCCGAGTCCCGCGGGATCTCGTGGGCCAGGATCCAAAGATCCTCTACGATCGTCTTTGCGCCGCCACCTGCCAAAGGCAGGACCCCTGCGTCCTGGATGTCTTCATCTCCGCCGTGCGATTCATGGAGGGAGCGCCCCTCAAACCCTGGTGGACCTACACGGCCGAGCGCCAACGCACGCACCCCGACCTCTAAGCCCGGCCTCCCCACAGCCCGCCTCGACATCACCCTGCCTTCAACAAAGCGTGTGGCACGATCCGCGTGTCCAACGGGACGACACGTCGCAGACCATCCATGCCGTGGATTCCCCACCTGTCGCTCCTCGCGAACACCCACTGGATATCTCCAAGCAACTTCACTCCTTTGCGGATCATGCGCGCTCCAATTGCGGTGGAAGGAGGTGGTCAAGCTGGAGCCCCCATGGCAACCCCGCGACAACAGGATCAGTCAGGCAGCCTCCACCACGTGGGTTGTCGAGGTCACGACCGGCAACAGATCTTTGTCACAACCGGGGACTTCCTCCTCTATCTGCGATCGCTTGAATCATTCCTGGAAGCGGAGGAGATCCAGGTCCATGCCTTTGTCCTCATGCCCAATCACATCCATCTACTGATCTCGGTCTTGAAGGATGGCGCCATGGGCCGGCTCATGAGGCGACTGAATGGACGCTACTCGGCCTGCTTCAACCGGGCGCGGGGTCGCACGGGTTGCCTCTGGGAAGCGCGCTACTGGTCCAAGCCGGTCACATCGGATGAGCAGGCCATGTTCACCCAGCTCTATATCGAGCGCAATCCCAAGCGCGCCGGCCTGGTGAAGGACCCCGTCGATTGGCTCTGGTCAAGTGCCCGCCACTTCAGCGTGAATCCCACATGGTCATGGGTGACGACTCTGCCCTGGGTGACCACCTTGCCGGCGGATGGGGCGAACCGAGCCCGCTTCTATCACAACCTGTTGAAGCGAGACGACCTGAACCGGGAGTCGCCCCTCTGGCTCGCGGACTGTCTGCAGACAGTCCAGGGACAGTCTGCGGACAGTC
>JAUXWS010000005.1 GCA_030685015.1 bacterium | reverse complement strand
TCACCGCGGCCGAGGCCACGCCCAGCTCGCTGGTGATCTGGGCGTTGACCGCGTAGCCGCCGGGCAGCTCCGCCTCGATGCTGGGCAGCGGCGTGTGGGCGATGAGCGGCCCCACCGGGTAGGTGAAGCGGATGGCCAGCTCGTCTCCGATGGGGGCGCCGGTGCCGTTGTAGTTGTAGGTCAGGCCACTCAGACCCGCCGCGTCCTCGATCCCGATGGTGGCCTGGGAGATGTCGGCTTCGTTCACGTTGGCCAGTTGCACCAGGATGGCTCCGTTGGGCGTGAGCACGATCTGGAAGTCGAAGAAGACATAGGGTGCCACGGAGCCATAGGCCGGCACGTGGTACTGCACAATGAAACGGTTGTTGGCCGTGTCGGAGTAGTAGTGGATCGAAGCCCCGGCGTAATGCGGCGCCATGTCGTCCCAGAACCCGGCGATGAGGTTGTTGGGGACGGTGGGGCTGGGCAGGTTCTGGTTGGTCAGGGTGCCGTTGCCCGTGCCGAAGGTGAGGAAGCCGTTGGAGGCGATGAAGCACTCGCTGTAGCTGTTCTCATAGAAGGGGAAGGGGAAGCCCAGCGCATAGGGGCCGGTGAAGCCGTCATCGGTGGGTGAGGCGATCTGCGTCCCCAGGCCTGAGATGTCCGTCCAGGCGAAGACCGGCCCGCCCGCGGCGCCGGAGTTCATCCAGGTGTAGCCGAAGGAGTCGGGGCCGCCCGAGGTCTGGCCCGCCGACCAGGAGCCCTGGTCGGAGTTGGAGGGGGTGGATTCCCCCGCCGTGAAGAGGGCCCGCACCGTGTAGGTGTAGACCACCTCGGCCTCGGCACCGTTGTTGAGGTTGTCGATGAAGCTGGTTCCCGTGGTCGTACCTGCCAGGACGCCGTCCCGGTAGACGCGGTAGGAGATGAAGACCCGCTCCGCCTCCTGGAAGAGGGCCACCCACTCGGCCAGGGCTTCCTCCTTGGACAGGCCCTGAGCCATGAGGCGCTCGACGCCCTCGTCCTGGTTGGCGGGCAGCTCGTCGCCGAAGCGGGCGGCGAGCAGGCCCGGATTGACGGGCGGCAGCCACGTCACCAGCGTGGAAAGGAGCAGGCCGTCCGTGGCCGACAGGTTGAGGGGCGGCCATTGGTAGCTGACCACCTGGAAGGTCCAGGTCTGGGTCATGCGCGTGTGGCCTTGGTCGTCCGTCGCCTCGATGCGGTAGGAGACGTTGGCGCCCGCGTCCTGGTGGGGGATGTCTCCAGTCCAGGTGTTCCCGGCGCCGTGGACCATGGCCACCGTCTGGTTGGCCCCGCCATTGACGCTGTAGACCACCTGGGCGGAGGCCACCACCCCCTCCTCGCTGACGATCTCAGCCTCCACCACATGGGGGCCGGGCAGCTCCGTTTCGACGGAAGTCAGCGGCGTGTGCGTGATCTCCGGACCCTGGGGGGGCAGGAAGCGAATGGCCATCTGGTCGGTGATGGGGGCGCCGGTGCCATCGAAATTGTAAGTGAGGCCGATGGTGCCCATCGCGTTCTCGATGCCGATGGTCGCCTGGGAAATGTCGACTTCGTTGACGTTGAGCAACTGCACAAGGATGGCCCCGTTGGGTGTCAACACGATCTGGAAATCAAAGTAGATGTAGGGTGCCACGCCGCCCAGCCCCGGCACGTGGTACTGGACGACGAAGCGGTTGTTGGCCGTGTCCGCATAGTAGTGGATCGAAGCGCCGGCGTAGTGCGGCGCCATGTCGTCCCAAAAGCCAGCGATCAGGTTGTTGGGGATGGTGGGGCTGGGCAGATTTTGATTGGTCAGGGTGCCGTTGCCAGTGCCGAAGGTGATGAAGCCGTTGGAGGCGATGTAGCAGGTCGAGTAGCTGTTCTCATAGAAAGGGAACGCGAAGCCCAGGTCGTAAGGCCCGGTGAAGCCGTCGTCCGTGGGTGCTGCGATCTGGGCGCCGACACCTGAGATATCGATCCAGTTGAAGGCCGGACCCTGGTCGTGGTTGGAATTGAACCACATGTAGCCGTAGGTGTCGGGTCCGCCGCTGGTCTGGCCCGCCGACCACCAGCCCGTGTCGCTGTTGGAGGGGGCGGACTCCCCCGCCGTGAAGCTGGCCCGCACCGTGTAGCTGTAGGTGACCCCGGGCTGGGAGCCGTTGGACAGGTTGTCTGTGAAGCTCAGACCCGTCACTGTGCCCGCCAGCTGGCCGCCCCGGTAGACATTGTAGCCCAGGAAGGCGCGGTTGGCCACCTGGCCCGCCGCCACCCAGGCCTCATGGTCGGCCTGCCAAGCCGCCCAGGCCCCGTCCTTGGTCGCGTGGTCGGGCAGGTAGTCCTCGAAGAGCGGCTCCGGGCCGGGATCTCCGTTCAGCAGCAGCCAGGCCGGCGGCGACCAGGTGACGGTGGTGCCGCCCACCACGCCGTCGGTGGCGCTCAGGCCGCTGGGCGGCAGGGTGTAGTCCTGCACGCTGAAGGTCCAGGTGGCGGTGGTGGTGGTGTTGGACGGATCGGCCGTGTCCGTGGCCTGCAGGTAGTAGTTGACGGTGGCGGGGGGCGTCTGCGCCGGGATCTGCGCCGTGAAGGAGGGCGGCGTGTCGGGGACCATGGGCACGGTGTTCCAGGTGCCGCCGTTGACCCGGTAGACGAGGTTGGCTGCGGCCACCTCGTGCTCCAGGTCGCTGATGTTGGCGAAAATGGAATAGGGACCCAGGTCTTCGGAGCTGACCAGGGGTGTGTGGATGATGGAGGGGCCCACCACGTCGCCCACGGGCCGTGTGATCTGCAGGGCGATGCCGTCCCACAGGGCGCCGCCCGTGTTGTTGTAGTTGACCAGCAGGCCACGGGCCCCGGCGCCGTCCTCGATGCCCACCGTGGCGGAGTTGAGGTAGATCTCCGGCGTGTTGAGGTACTGCACCAGGATGTTGCCGTTCTGGTGCAGGATGATCTGGAAGGTGGTGAGCACGGCCGTCTTGGTGAAGTCCTTGTACTCGAGGATGAAGCGCTGGTTGGCCGCGTCCCACCACGTGTAGGCCTGCCCCACCCCCGCCGTGAAGGAAAGATCGTCCCAGAAGCCGGCCACGATGTTCTGCGGCAGGGCGGCGGAGGGAATGGTGGCGTTGGTCAGGTAGGAGCTGGCCAGGGCGTCGAAGGAGAGGAAACCCTCCGACGACACGTAGCAGGTGGAGTGCGTGCTTTCGTAGAAGGGGAAGTTCATGCCCAGGTCGACGGGGCCGTAGACGCTGCTGCCGCTGGCCAGGGGCACGGGCGTCCCCACCTGGGAGATCTCCACCCAGTCGAAGTCGGGGCCGTTGGGGTCAAGGCTGTTGCGCCAGACGTAGCCGAAGGCGTCGGGATCGCCAGCGAAGGGACGGGCGGGGGTCGTCTCGAACACGTTGATGGCGAAGGCCCCCTCCACCGCGGCGGTATGGCCCACGAGCAGGTGGTAGGTCCCGGCCTGGAGGCCGATGTTGAGCAGGCGGGCCGTGGTGGCCGGCGCCGCCGCGCAGGTGGCGGTGGTGTTGGAGGCGATGAGGGTGCCGCCCGCGCAGGGGTTGGCCGTGAAGAGGTAGATGTCCGCCGCGTAGTCGGTCCCCGCCACGCAGGCGTCGAAGTTCCACTCCGCCGCATGGGGGATGGCGATGTCGATGCCCGCGTCGCCGCCGGCGCCGGCGTAGACTCCTGGGGCGCCCACCGTGCTGCCCGTGATCGTGCCGGGCGCGTTGAGGGTGAGGATGTTCTGCGTGTAGAGGTCGCAGGGCATGACGCAGGGCGCGCTGCCGAACTGCACGTTGAGCGTGTAGGTGCCGGTGGCCGTGCTGTAGGCGTCCACCACGATGTAGTAGGTGCCGGCCGGCAGGCAGCAGTTGGCGATGCGGGAGCGGAGGGAGGCGGTGCAGCCGCCGCCGTCGTCGTTGT
Organism: bacterium; assembly: GCA_030685015.1. Classification (NCBI taxonomy): domain Bacteria; species bacterium. The sequence continues at coordinate 8,585 of JAUXWS010000005.1, read as the reverse complement.
AGGCCACCAGCGTGCCGTCGCTGTCAATGATGCCCAGGGCCGAGTCCCAGGTGCCGCCCTCGCAGATGTCGGCTGTCACCGTGTACATGCCGGGCAGGGTGAAAGTGTAGAAAACGTCCGCCGAGCCGAAGGAGCTGGTGAAGAAGGTGCCCATCTGGCAGAAGGAGGCCGCCACGTTGGAGTCGTAGTCGTTGGCGTAGCCGGCCGTCGTGCCCGGGTCCGTGTAGGTGCCGCCCGGACTGAAGGGGATGGCCACCGCCTCGGCCTGGGTGTCGCCGCCCTGGCGCGCGCCGCCCGCGGGCTGCGGGGGATTGATCTGGTCGAAGAGCCAGGCGGGGATCTCGCCCCCGTCCTGCTTCAGCTGCAGGTAGAGGAGGGTGGCGGCCTCCAGCTCGTCCTGGCCGGTGGGTCTCTCCGGAGCGGCCTTGGCGCGCAGGGACAACGCGCCCGCGGCCAGTGATATAAGGGTCAGCAGGACAGTCGCCTGCCTCAAGGGGTGGGGGGCATTCATGGTCGGCTCCAATGCTATTCTGTCCAGCGGGTAGGGACGATGTGCGGCCCTATTTACCAAGTGAAGGCGGCAATGGCGAGAGATTCGCGCGCGCCAAGGTGTTCGGGTTCAAACAGGTGCGTGGCCCTTGCGGCCTGCGAGAAATGCCTGACATCGGGGAGGGACCCATGTGTGGCCGCTATGCCTTCAGCCGGGTGGACAAGCAACTGCTGGAACGGCTGGCGCTGGATGCGGACGAGCTGCCGGAGGGCCTCGCGCCGCATTGGAACATCGCGCCCGGCCAGGCGGCCGCCGCCCTTCGACAGCACGGGCGCGGCCGCCGCTTGGACCTGCTGCGCTGGGGCCTGCCGCGGCCGGGCGCCAGGGCCGGCGCCCTGCTCATCAACGCCCGCGCCGAGACGGCCGCCACCCTGCCCGCCTTCCGCGAGGCCTTCCGCGCCCGTCGCTGCGGCCTGCCCTGCGAGGGCTGGTACGAGTGGCGCCGCCCCAACCCGAAGACGCGCGAGCCTTGGTTCATCCGCCCGGCGGCGGGGGAGACGGCGCTGCTGGCCGGGCTCTGGGCGCCCCTGCCCGGCGGCGGCGCGGCTTTCGCCATCCTCACCTGTCCCGCCGCGCCGGCCATTGCCCACTTGCACGGCCGCATGCCCGTCGTCCTGCCCGCGGAGCTGTGGCCGAGCTGGCTGGCCGGCGAGGGCGATGCGGCGGACTGGGCGCCCCGGCTCGCCCCCTGGCCCGATCCCGAGCTGGAATGCTGGCCGGTCTCGCCCGAGGTCAACGGCAGGGCGACGGACCACGAGGGCCTGACGCGGCCTGTGGCGGCGGCGCAGGGCTCGCTCTTCTGAGGCGCGGTTCCACGAGAAAACCATGAATGGCCCCCCATGGGCAAGCGGTCGTCCCGGCGAAGCCGGGATCCCCCGGCTCACGCTTGGGAGCCGAGCCGCCTGAGCATCCTGGCGCGGAGTCATGACCTCGCCGCCGTGAGGCAGCGGGCGGCATGCGCAGACGAGGTCGGTGACGGGGCAGGGCGGACTGTCCATGGACAGTCCGTGGACAGTCTGTGGACTGTCCCCTGCTTTGACACCACCTGGCGGGTTGTCCACAGGGGGCGGCACGCCTTGCCGAGGTGTCCGATGAAGTGTCGGACACCTGTTCGCCGGCACAGACACCATCCGGCCACTGCTTTCCGTGGAGAATCTCGTCGCCTGCCCGGCTTGACGCCCGCCCGCCGGGGATTCCTCCAGCTCGTGACAGACGCACACATCGGCGGCTGTCTTGCCGAAGGGCCGTACATGCGCGCGGCAACAACTGCCAGGGTGTCCGACCCATGGTCGGACACCTGTGTGGCGGATCAACCACGGACCGGTCAGCCAAGCCCCCCGCCAGTCTGCTTGTCCAATCAGCCTGACACATGGCGCGGGGTCAGCGCAAGAGGATCAGCTTCATGGCCTGATGCTGTCCGTTGGCGGACACCTGGGCGATGTAGATGCCACTGGCCATGCCGCCCGCTTCCACGTTGAACCGCTGGGCACCGCGACTCAGCCACCCGTCGTACACGAGGAGCGCCTCGCGTCCCTGCATGTCCAGCAACCGCACCTGCACCCGTGCCGGGTCCGCCAGGTCGAAGCTCAAGGTCGTCGAGGGATTGAAGGGATTGGGCCAAGCCTCCAGCAAGCCGATGGTCCGTGGCAGGTCCACAGCCTCCACCGTGCCGCCGCCACCAAGGAGTTCCGCTTTCTCCGCGTCGTCCAGGACACGATTGTAGATGCAGATCTCGTCCAGCCAGCCGTGCATGGGTTCGCGGTCCATGGGCGAGGCGGCCCCGGCGATCCATTGCCCCACCGTGCGCAGGAAGGCAGGAGTATAGCCGCTGGCCACGCTGGCCACCAGCTGGCCGTCCCGCCAGATGCGGCAGGTGCCGGCGTCGTGTTCGAAGAGCCAGAAGAAGGGCGTTTGCAGTGGAGCGGGGTTCGGATCCTGGGCCGTGTCGCCGCCCACCCACAGGGTCAGCTTGCCGCCGTCCCAGTTGTCAATGCCGACGGCGAAGTTTTGCGTGCTGGAACTGACGAAGTCCTGCCAGTCCGTCCAGGCCGAATTGATCACCTCGACATAGGCCCAGCCGCAGATCGTCCAGTCACCGGGTGCGAACCCCACATTCATGCCCATGCGGCTGTCGTCGCCATTGAACCAAGCCGCCTGGCCTGCATGACCGGGCAAATAGGAGAGCTGCCATGGGGAGCCATGCAGGCCGTTGCCGCTGGCATCCTGGGCGTCACCCTCATAGGGATACCAGGCGAGCAGTCCGGACATGGGAACGGCCAGGGCAGGTGCGCACGCCGACAGCACCATCAGGTAGCCCAATCCGATTCGTTTGATCATGTTGTTCCCCCTTTTAGCTTAGGGGTCGTTTGGGCAAACCGTGTGCCAGCTTCACCCGTGTGACGATGTGAATGACACATAAGGCACGTCTATGGGTTAACACGTAGTGTCTGGCGGATTTTGTCACCAAAGGACCGAAGTTGAACAGCCCTCGCTCTTGACAAGTCCATCCGTCTGGTTGATATTATTGGCACTCGCCCCAAGAGAGTGCTAATGGCCGGGGGCGGCGCGCTAAAAATCCTGATCATTCATTCAAATCACTTCACAAGGAGGGTTCCATGAAGTTGAAGCCCATGGACGACCGCGTGATCGTCACCCGCCTCGACGAGTCCATCGAGAAGAGCGCCGGCGGGATCATCATCCCCGACACGGCCAAGGAGAAGCCCCAGATGGGCAAGGTGATCGCTGTCGGCAACGACGCCCCGGAGGGCCGCAAGCCCATTCAGGAGCTGATCAAGCCGGGGGACAAGGTGGTCTTCGCCAAGTACGGCGCCACCGAAGTCAAGGTGGATGGGGAAACCTACCTCATCCTGAGCCGCAGCGACGTGCTGGCGGTGGTCGAGTAACGGCAAGCAAAGGAGCACACTCATGGCAAAGGCCATCACCTACAACACCGCCGCCCGCAACGGGCTGAAGGCGGGCGTGGACAAGCTGGCGGACGCGGTCAAGGCGACCCTGGGCCCCAAGGGCCGCAACGTGGTCATCGACCGCAAGTTCGGCGCGCCGCTCGTGACCAAGGACGGCGTCACCGTCGCCAAGGAGATCGAGCTGAAGGATCCCATCGAGAACATGGGTGCCCAGATGGTGCGCGAAGTCGCCAGCAAGACCAGCGACCAGGCCGGCGACGGCACCACCACGGCCACCGTGCTGGCCCAGGCCATCCTGCGCGAGGGCCTGAAGAACGTCACCGCCGGCGCCAATCCCATGGAGCTTAAGCGCGGCATCGAGGCCGCGGTCGAGGCCGTCACGGCCCACCTCAAGACCATGTCCGTACCCGTCCAGGGCAAGGAGGACATCGCCCAGATCGGCTCCATCTCCGCCAACAACGACGAGAAGATCGGCAAGCTCATCGCCGACGCCATGGACAAGGTGGGCAAGGACGGCGTCATCACCGTCGAGGAGAGCAAGGGCGCCGAGACCTACGTCGACACCGTCGAAGGCATGCAGTTCGACCGCGGCTATCTCAGCCCCTACTTCGTGACCAACCCCGAGTCCATGGAAGTGGAACTCGAGGATCCTTACATCCTCATCTACGACAAGAAGATCAGCACCATGCGCGATCTGCTCCCCGTGCTGGAGAAGGTCGTCCAGAGTGGTCGTCCGCTCCTCATCATCTCCGAGGATGTCGAGGGCGAGGCCCTGGCCACCTTGGTGGTGAACAAAATGCGCGGCGTGCTGAAGGTGGCCGCGGTGAAGGCGCCGGGCTTCGGCGACCGCCGCAAGGCCATGCTCGAGGACATCGCCATCCTGACGGGCGGCACCGTGATCAGCGAGGAGACGGGCTTCAAGCTGGAGAACGCCGGCGTGGAGCACCTGGGCCATGCCAAGCGCGTCAGCATCGACAAGGACAACACGACGCTGGTGGATGGCGCGGGCGCCCCCGCCGCCATCAAGGGCCGGGTGGACCAGATCCGCAAGCAGGTCGAGGACACCACCTCCGACTACGACCGCGAGAAGCTCCAGGAGCGTCTGGCCAAGCTGGCCGGCGGTGTGGCCGTGCTGCACATCGGCGCCGCCACCGAGGTGGAGCTGAAGGAGAAGAAGGCCCGCGTCGAGGACGCCCTGCATGCCACGCGTGCCGCTGTGGAAGAGGGCGTGGTGCCGGGCGGCGGCGTGGCCCTGCTGCGCAGCATGGCCACGGTGAGCGCCCTGAAGCTGGAAGGTGACCAGAAGGTGGGCGCCGAGATCGTGCGCCGCGCCCTGGAGGAGCCCATCCGCCAGATCGTGGCCAACGCCGGCGTCGAGGGCGCCATCGTGGTGCAGGAAGTGATGAGCAAGAAGGACGTCAATTACGGCTTCAACTGCGCCACCGAGACCTATGGCGACCTGAAGGCGATGGGCGTGATCGATCCCGCCAAGGTGACCCGCACCGCCCTGGAGAACGCCGCCTCCGTGGCCGGCCTCATGCTCATGACCGAGATCACCATCCATGAGATTCCCGAGGAGAAGTCCCCGGCCATGCCCGGCGGCGGCATGGGTGGCATGGGCGACATGATGTAAGCCCCGCTGGACATCGACATCGCTGACGCGCCCCGGCCCTGGTCGGGGCGCGCTCCCTCCTGGCGGCAGGCACCTGGTGTCAGGTGATTTGGACGGCTGCCCCGGGTAACACCAGGGCAACACCAGGGCAACACCAGGGGAACACCAGGGCAACACCAGGGCAACACCAGGGCAACCCCCGGGCCTCCCCCGGGCAACCCCCGGGCCTCCCCCGGGCAACCCCCGGGCAATCCCCGGGCAACCCCAGGGCAGCCCCGCCAGTCCGAGGACCCGGGTCGCATGGGTTGCGCGCCCATGCGCCGGATGACCTGTGTTGTTGACGAAGTCGTAGAATGGCAATGGGATGCCACTCGTAGCGCATGACGGATTGCCCGCCGGGCCGTCAATCACCTACTTGGGCGTCGCTGCCGGTCGCAGGGGCGGGCAGCCCAACGTGGAGGCCCCATGCCCGACCTGTTGCACCCCGCCGTCGTCCATCTGCCCCTCGGACTGGCCCTCCTCATGCCCCTGCTCCTGCTGCTCATGGCCATCCTGGACGGCAGAGGCAAGCTGGGGCGTCCGGCCTGGCTCATCGCCCTCCTCGTGCAGTTCCTCATCGTGCTGGGTTCCTACGCCGCCATCAGAACAGGCGAAGGGGAGGAGGACCGGGTGGAGCGCCTGGTACCGCATGCCGCACTGGAATCCCATGAGGAAGCGGCCCAGGTCTTCGCCTGGGCGGCGGCAGGGCTGCTGGCCTTGACCCTGTTGCCCCTGCTGCCTTTGGGTTCACGCTTTCGACGGGTGTTGCCATTCATCCTCTTTGGCTTGTCCATCGTCGTCCTGGCGTTGGCCCTGCGCACGGGCAAGGCGGGCGGCGACCTGGTCTACATCCATCAGGCTCCGGCGGCGCGCGCCGGGTACGAGCTGCCGGCCGGACCCTCACCCGGCCCTGTCCTGGATGAAGGAGCCCAGCGAAAAGAGCGAGGCGGCGACAGCGATTGACCAGCGCCTGCCGGCGCAGGCTGGGTTTCCAACCAGGGAGGAGAGGAATTGCTCCTTGCTCGCGGTTCGTGACTTCCGGCAACAAGCAAGGAGACGCTGATGCGACCTTCCGCACGACCTGCTTCCCGCTGGTGGGGAGCGCTTCTGGCCATCCTGCTGCTGGCCGCGCTGCCGGCCCGCGCCGGTGAAGCGGCCGTGGGCCGGACGGCCCCCGATCTCGCCCTGCCTGGCTTGGCTGATCCCATCAGCCTGGCGCAGTTCCGCGGGCAGGTGGTGCTGCTGGACTTCTGGGCTTCCTGGTGCGGCCCCTGCGCCCAGTCCTTCCCCTGGCTCGAGTCCTTGCACCTGCGGCTCCGGGACCGGGGCTTCACTGTCCTGGGCGTCAACGTGGACAAGCAGCGCAAGAAGGCCGACGCCTTCCTGTCGGGTCGACCGGTGAGCTTCCCCGTCGCGTTCGATCCCCAGGGCGGGGCGGCGGCCGCCTACACCCTCCCCGGCATGCCCACATCCTATCTGATCGACCGCCGCGGTGTGCTGCGCCGCATCCACACGGGCTTCCGCCCCGGGGAGATCGCGGAGCTTGAGGCCTTCATCCAGTGCCTGCTGGCGGAGCCGGCGCCTCCGGCCACATCGGAAGGGGACATGCCATGAGGCGCGCCCTGGTGCTGGGCGGCCTGCTGCTGGCCGCGGGGCTGGGCAGCCTGGGCTGCGTGATGACGCGCGTCCAGCCCTGGGAGCGCGACCTGCTGGCCGAACCTGAGATGCGACTCGTGCCCGATGCCCTCGAGGCCGGCCTCGACGAACACGTCTACTTCAGCAAGGAGACGGCCCACGGCGGCGCCGGGGTGGGCGGGGGAGGCTGCGGATGCAACTGACATCCCCTGTCGCCGGCCGGAACGCCGCCGCCCTGCTGGCCCTGGCCACATCCCGGTTGCTGGGCGCTCCGGAGGCCCAGGCCCTGGACCTGACCGGCCTGAGCGTCGAACAGGCGACTCTTGTCTACCAGGAGCAGGGCCGCGTCAACATCGTCGAACCCGTCCTCCACCTGCGCCTGCCCCTGCCCGGGGAGCGGGCGCTGGGAATGCGCTATGGCTTCGACTCCATGAGCGGCGCCAGTCCCAACGGGGCGGCGCCCGCCGCCACCCTCCAGACCTTCACCTCCGCGTCCGGGCGCGGCTACTCGGCCGCTCCCGGCGAGCTGCCCGTGCGGGAGTTCCGCGACCAGCGCCACGCCGTCGGCCTGGACTGGGAGCAGCCGCTGACGCGGACCCTGCGACTGGACGCGGGCCTGAGCGGCTCCTTCGAGATGGACTACCGCAGCCTGGGCGCCAGCGCCACGCTCAGCCAGGACCTCAACCAGCGCCTCACCACGCTGACCATGGGACTTTCCCTGAGCCAGGACCGCCTTCGGCCCAAGGGAGGCGTGCCGGAGCCTTTGGGCGACTACCAGGACCGCGTCTCGACAGGTGACGCGGCGAGCAAGCAGATCCGCGACGGGCTGGTGGGGATCACCCAGGTCATGAACCGCCGCTGGCTGACGCAGCTGAACCTGGGAGCGGGACGGGATCGGGGCTGGCTGACCGACCCTTACAAGGGGATCAGCCTGGTGGACGACGACGGTGCGCCCGTCTCCTGGCTGAATGAGTCCCGCCCTGCGTCCCGCACGCGCTGGACCCTTTTCTGGGCCAACGCCGTCCACCTGGGCCGCGACGTGCTCCACGCCGACCTGCGCCGCTACCAGGACAGCTGGGGCGTGCGCGCCACCACCGCCGACCTGCAGTACTGGTGGAAGCCCGAGGCCGCGCCGGGCCTGCGCGTGCGGCCCGAGGTGCGCTGGAGCCTCCAGTCGCGCGCCGACGGCTATGCCCACAGCTGGCCCGCGACACAGGCGCTGCCGGAGCACCTGACGGCGGATGCGCGCCTGGCGGGCATGACCTCGTGGACCCTCGCCCTGCGTCTGGACCTGCCCGCGGCCGACTGGGGCCAGCTCTGGATCAAGCCGGCCTGGATGCGCCAGCGATTCGACCTCTCGCCCGCGCCACTGGGGGCCCAGCACGGCCTGGACTTGACGCCCGATCTGCAGGCCTGGATGGTGACTCTTGGCTACCGCACCACCCTCTGAGCCGCTGCGCGAGGTGCGGCTGGAGGCGGGCGCATCCGGGTGGGTGGCCCGCTTCCCCTGCTTCGCCGGACCCGGCGAGATCCATCTGCGTTCCTGCCCGCGCCGCGCCGCCCTCGAGCTGGCGCGCCTGGGCGCGGCGGAAGCCTGGCGCATCCAGGACCGCTACAGCCGCTACCGGGAGGACAGCTGGACCAGCTTCTTGCGGACAACCGCCGGTGATTGGGTGGAGACGGACGAGGAGATCGAGCGCCTGCTGGACTTCGCCGAGACAGGGCACCAGCTGAGCGGCGGACGCTTCGATTTGACCAGCGGCGTGCTGCGGCGGGTCTGGGCGTTCCGGCCGGGCGCGCGGCCGCCCTCGCGCGCCGCCGTGCG
>JAUXWS010000004.1 GCA_030685015.1 bacterium | reverse complement strand
GGGCGTGCGGCACGGATCCGGGCGCGCAACATCCTGGCCCGGGCGCGCAAGCAAAGCGCCGTGGAGGAGGAGGGCCACCAGCTGGAGGAGGAGGCCCGGTCGGTCATGGCCGCGATCCGGGGCAGCCCGCCGCCCTCCATTGGCATCCACGCCAAGTCCTCCATCCAGGTGCTCCTCCTGGCCGGTGCCCCGCAGCCGCTTACCGTGCGGCTGCGGCGGCTCTTGTCCGTGCGGCCCCTGGACCTGGCCGCGGCCCATGACCGACTGGCGAAGCTCCCAGCGGAGGCATGGCTGCGCAAGGGCTGGCCCCGCCGGCTGGAGCGCCCCCACAAGCTGCGGGTGCTGGAGCTGGCCAAGGAGCTGCAAGGGGAGCTGATCACCCCATGAAGCACGTGCCGCGCCAGATAAAGAAGCGCATTCAGTGTGCCGCCAAGCGCCCACGCGGCCGAAGGAATGTCGATCCCCACTGGACCAATTGGGAGGTCCTGGCAGCGTTCGGGGAGGACGAGCACGGCGGATCCTACCTGGACGCCGTCAAGCGCTTCTGCTGCATGCCTCACGAAGAGGATGTCTGGCTGGACAACCTGGTGCGGCAAGCCCGCCAGGCCCACGACCGCGCCGGGCAGAGCCGTGCCGGACGGGAAGCCGCCTGGGAGGTGCTATGCCAAGCCGGCATGGTCCTCTTGCACGACCTGATGAATGAGCTGCAGGTGCAGGTTGAAAGAAAGCGGAAACCCCGTGCGGCATTCTATTGGCCGGCGATGGCCGTGACCGTGATCATCAATACGAACTGGCGAGTCAGCATCGTGCCGGACTAGGCGCTGCCAGCCACCTGGATCGCATGGCCGGCAGCCCCATGTGTAAGACCCCATCACTTTCTCGCACTTATTGCGCACCCCCTGTCCGATTTCAGCCCGTTCGCCGCCCCATTAGTGGGAAAGACCCACATGGCGGAGGCTGCTCGTGTATCCCATCCCTGCCCCAATAACCCTGCCGGACCAGACCGGCGCCATGCCGTCGTCCCCAGTCCTGCTCCATGAACTGTATCCCGCCAGGAATGGAGGACATGCATGATGGCCGCCAAGGTTCGGCGCCAGCCTTTTGTGCCCCCGTCGATCCCTGAACGTGCCGGTAGCCGGCCAGATGTGGCATTGCTCACCGCTCTGGTGGAGGACATCCACCGCCAGCTGGGCCACGACGCCGCCCGCCCGCCGACTCTCCTCACCGAGATCGAGGCCGCCGAGGTGATCCAACAGAAACCGCGCACCCTGCGCGCTTGGCGCTACGCCCGCAGCAAGCGCTTGCCCTTCAGCAAGATCGGCGCGGCAGTCTTCTACCGCGCTGGAGACCTCGCCGCCTTCATCCTCCACAGCCAAGGAGTCACCCCATGACCACGGCCACGACCGCCGCGGCGGTCCTGCTCGGCCTCGCCGCCTGCTGGATCTGTCACCGCGTCATCGTGGCGCGACGCCTGCGCGAGCATCGCGCCGCCTGGCGTGCCCACCTGTCCCGCGGGCTGATGGACGCATCCGCCGCCACTGCCCAGACCTCCGAAGCCGCGGCGGCCGCCCTCAAGCTGGTGGCAGAAGCCATCCAAGGGACGGGCGAGCTGGGCTACCTGGAGTCCAACGTGCTGGCCGAGCGCGTGGCGGAGGGCGCCGGCCTGGACGCGCGGAACGCCCTGGCGCCCAGCATTGCCCGGGTGGGCGTCATGCTCCACCAGATCGCCGCCGCCCGCGAGCTCCTGCACGTCATGGAGCCCAGCCGCCAGCGCGAGACCACGCTACGGCAGGACGCCATCCAGCACCTCGACCACGCCTCCCAGGCCTACCTGGGCAGGCCCCTGACCAGGTAACACCTCACAAGCCAAGAGGAGACCCCATGGCACGCGCCAAGAAGACCACCGAGGACAAGGTGGCCCCGCTGAACCCCGAGACGGCCACCGCGCAGGAACCCAAGGCGAAGGGCAAGAGCGAGCCCTCCAGCGCTGACTGCACGGACTACGATCGGCTGGTGCAGGAGGTGCATAAGCTGGATGACCTCACCAGCCGTCCCGGCTGGAGTTGGCACTTCGGCCGCATGCTGCACAAGGCCGAGGAGGCGCGCACCCAGCTGGTGTACGCCGAGAAGACGCGCGACCTGATCCGGTTGCAGGCCACCGTCGTCTTGGCGGAGGACCATCTCAAGGATCTGCAGCAGCCGGTGGACGACCTGAATGACCTGCGCGGCCGCTGGCCCCTCTTCGTCCACGTGATGCCTTGGCGGGGCGACTTCGACGCGCGGACCGGCCGCGTGACCCTGGTCTGGACCGGCCAGGGCGAAGCCCCGCAGAGCCCCCAGCCGACCCTGTGCGTGGCCGCGGCAAAGACGCGGACCGAAACGCCGGCGGGATCCACCGCGGGAACGGGTGAGCCGCTGGGGGAAGAAGAGGAAAACGAGGACCTGGACCTGCTCGGGGCTGGACCCGAGGACGACGACCCCTTCGGGAACGCCTGACATGACCGGCCGCGTCCTCATCGACCACCTGCGCGCCATGCACGGCTACACGGTCCTGGAGGCCGAGCGTGCCGTCCGCGACGTGCTGGACGTCCTGCGCCACCAACTGGACGAGCTGGACGCGGACGAGTCCCTGTCGCTGCCCAACCTGGGGCGCTACACCTGCCGGGTGAAGGTCTGGCCGGATGGCAGCAACGGACTGGTCATCGACTGGAAGCCTTGCGCGCTGCTCGCCCAGGGCAAGCGCGCGTGCACCCTCCCCGCCATCGACGCCCGGGTCATCCTGGCCCGGGGCAGAGGGCGCCCCAAACAAGACTGGAGACCCTTGTGAACCTGCAACCACGGCACGCCCGTGCCTGTCCATGCCCTGGGACCAAGGCCAGCCCATCGGGTCCGACCTGCGCGGAGGCCCTGGCCGCCATCATGGATGCCCTGAACGTCCCGCGCGCCACGCCGCTGGACGAGCTGCCGCACCTGGTGGCCTTGCGCTGCAGGAGCGTCTCGAAGACCGAGCTGGACCGTCTGGTGCGGGGCGCGCTCAAGTGCGCCATCGACGCCCACGGCCCCGTGGACACCAAGCACCTGACCAGCGCCGCCAAGCGCATCACCGGATCCATCCACGCCTTCCTGCGCGCCCAGCACCAAGGACTGGACCATGCCTGATCGCCCACGCCACCCCACAACCTGAAGGAGCCACCGCATGATTGAACCCATCACGCCTGAGCTGGCGCGCGCCGCCGGCGCCGCCTGGCTCTCGCGCGTGGCCGGCGCCCGCGCCGAAGCCATCGATCCCCGGGATGTCGCCATCGCGGATACCATCGTCCTCGATGATGACGAGCCCGGCATCCATATCGTCACGGGCGGCACGGGCTGGGCCCTGGTCGCCGGCGACCGCCAGGCCCGGCCCATCCTGGG
>JAUXWS010000003.1 GCA_030685015.1 bacterium | reverse complement strand
CGCCTACGCCGCCCAGACGGTTGGCTTGGACGCCGACGAGGCGATCGGGCGCTGCGCCTTCTGCGGAGACAGCCCCAACGACGAACCCATGTTCGCCTGGCTGGAGGAGACGAGCGTGGGGGTGGCCAATCTCAGCCGCTTCCTTCCTCTCGTCGAGCATCACCCCGCCTATCTCACCGGGGCTCCGGGCGGCGGAGGCTTCGCCCAGCTGGTGGACCGCCTGGTCCAGTTGCGCGGCGCTTAGGGCAGGTTTTCCGCGAAGTGGCTTAGATTCGCTATCGCTATCGCTATCGATCCCGATATCACATTCGCTATCGCTATCGAAGCCGATCCCGATGCCGATCCCGATCCCGAACCCGATCCCGATCCCGATAGCGATCCCGATCCCAATCCCGATATCGAAAGAGATGCGAGTGATGTCGGATCTCACCGGGGCGGCTCAGAATCGCTATCGCTGTCGCTATCGACTCCGACTCCGATCCCGATCCCGATAGCGATCCCGATCCCGATGGCGAGAGATGTCGGATCTCACCGGGGCTCCGGGCGGCGGAGGCTTCGCCCAGCTGGTGGACCGCCTGGTCGAGTTGCGCGGCGCCTAGGGCACAAGTCCCTGCGAGCTGGCTCCATTTCGATATCGATATCGATATCGATATCGATCCCCAAAGCGATTTCGATCCCCTAAGCGATGACCTGACCCTCAAGGATCCAGTTGCCGCAACCAGGCCGGACCGCCCAGTTGCCTCATCTGGCCTTGGATCCAATCCGTCCGGCGCCGCAGGTAGGGCGAGGGCCGATCGGCCTTGAACTGGCGGGGATTGGGCAGGACGGCGGCCAGCCGCGCCGCCTGTTCGGGGGTGAGGCGGTCCGCCCGGGTGTGCAGCAGGTGGCGGGCGGCGGCGGGCACCCCGTAGACGCCGTCCCCGAACTGGGCGATGTTGAGGTAGACCTCGAGGATGCGGCGCTTGGGCCAGAGCGCCTCCAGCAGCACGGTCAGGCCCGCCTCGAGGCCTTTGCGCAGCCAGCTGCGGCGCGGCCAGAGGAAGAGGTTCTTCGCCACCTGCTGGGTGATGGTGCTGGCGCCCCTCACCCCGCGGCCGCGGCGGTTGTGGTCCAGCGCCTTGCCGATCGCCTCCAGGTCGAAACCGCCGTGTTCGAGGAAGAGCTGGTCCTCCGCCGCCACCACCGCCAGCGCGGCGTGGGGGGAGATGCGCTCCAGCGGCCGCCATTCGTAACATACAGGCGGCGCCCCCTCTTGGAAGAACCCGGCCACCCGACGCTGCAGCATCATGGCGCTGGTGGGGGGCGGCACCCAGCGCAAGGCAAGGATGACGAGCAGGGTGAGCGCCAGGCCGGCCGCCGCCAGGCGCAGAAGCGCTCCGGCCAGCCGGCGCAGGCGGGAGCGCCCCGCCCGCCCGGGCGCCTTCACGCCATCCCCTGGAAATCGTAGCTGATCTTGCGCCGCAGATCCTGCACCACGGTGAAGAGCCGCTTGAGCATGGCCTCGTCCAGGGCGGTCCAGCCGCTGGGCGAAAGCAGGTTGTCGGCCTCGCGGCCTTCCAGCACGGCGCGGGCCTGGTGCTCGAGGCGCATGCGCATGGCCGCCTCGTAGTCGGGGAGCAGCTCCTCCCAGGTCTCCTGGCTGAGGCGGCCCAGCTCGTGCAGACGTCCCAGGCGGTCCAGGGTGTGGGTGTCCTCGACCTGATGGCGCAGGGCGTAGAGCCGCCCGTGGTTGATGACGGGAAGGAGAGCCTCCTTCAGGTCGAGCGCCTTGTGGCCGTCGCCGGCGGCCTGGGTCACAATGCGGCCGCCCAGGCTGAGCGGCGGCCGGCCGAGCAGCGCGTTCTGGGCCAGGTGGAGCAGGAAGGGCGGATGGATCCGGATCTCGCTGAAGACGCGGCGCCGCAGCTCCCGGGCCAGGGCCGGCTCGCCGCCCACGCAGCGGAAATCGAAGGCGATGTTGAGATCCAGCAGCTGCTGCGGATCGGCCGTGCGGATCCAGTGCCGGAACTGCGCCGTCCAGGCCTCGAGCGACAGGGTCCATTTGGGGTGGCGGGCCATCACGCCGCCCGCGCATTCGCGGTAGCCGGCCTCGGCCAGACCGACAGTGACGAGCCGCCCCAGCTCCAGGAACCAAGCCTGCCACTCCGCCTCACGGCCGGGGGGCGGCTCCTCGTAGACGATGGCGTTGTCCTGGTCGGTGACCAGGGTCTGCTCCAGGCGGCCCTGGCTGCCCATGGCGAGCAGGGCGAAAGCGCCCGGCGGCGGACCCAGCTCCGCCGTGGCCAGGGCGAGCAGGCGTTCGGCGGCGGCGTCCGCCACGCCGGTGATGAGGCGGTTGACGGCCCGCACGCGGGCGCCGGAGGCGAGCAGGGCGTGGACCAGGCGCGGCAGGCGCTCGCGCGCCCGGCCGATCTCGGCGGCGCTTTCGGCGCGGCGGATGGACTGGGTGAGGATGACCGTGCTGTAGTGGCGGAAGTGGATGAGGTGGCGGTCGCGCAGCACGCCCACCAGGCGGCCCGCCTCGTCCAGCACGGCCAGGTGGCCGATGCCCCGCTCCTGCATGACGAGGATCGCCTCGTGGACCAGGGCATGCACCGAGACGGAGGCCAGGGGCGCGCTCATGATCACGCGCAGGGGCCGGGCCGGATCCAGGCCCACCGCCGTGACGCGGGCGCGGAAATCATGGTCGGTCACCAGACCGAGCGGCTCGCCGCCGGCCCCCACCACCACCAGCGCGCTGGCCTCCGAGCCGCCCATGCGGACCGCCGCCTCGCTGATGGGCCGCTCCGCCTCGAGCACGGGGACCGGCCGCACGGCGGGGGCGACCGGCTCCTGCAGGAAGAAGAGCGAGGTCTGCAGCTGGGCGATCAGCTCCTCGCGCTCCGCTTCGCCGCGGGCCCGCGCCGTGATGTCCTCCAGGACGCCGTCGCACAGCACGTGCTCGTCCTCGCGCACCAGCACGGCGAAGAGGCGGACCTCCACCAGTCCCCCATCCAGGCGGCGCAGGGCCAGGCGCGGCTGCTCGGCGCTCTCCTCCCGCTGCAGCCGCTCCTTCAGCGAACGGCGCTGCTCGGCGTCGACGACGCGCTCCAACCAGTCGACGCCCGCCGGCTCGCCCTCCGCCGGCATGCCAAGCAGGACACGCATGGCCGGATTGGCCTCGATCAGGAGGGCGCCGTCGCCCCAGGCGCTGCGGAAGACGCCCATGTGGATGGAGCGCGTCAGCTTGCGGTAGTGGACGCGGCTGCGCTGGATGGTGGCGGCCAGTTGCTTGGAGCGGCTGATGTCGCGCGCCACCAGGATGTGGCCCTCGCGCCCGTCCGCGGCAATGGACGTGGCCGAGAGGAGCAGCTCGGCGTGCCCGCCCGCGGCGCGCCGCATCCTGGCTTCGAAGCTGCCCGGCACCGCCTCGCCGCGCAACAGGCATTCCATCGTCTCGCGGCCACGCCGATCACCGGGGCTGTCGGTGGCGAGCAGGTCCAGGATGCCGCGTCCCGCCAGGCCGCCCCTCTCCTCGCCCAGCATGCGCTCCATGATGCCGTTGGCGTAGGCGCAGCGGCCGTCCAGCACCATGAGGGTCCCCTCCGTCGACGCCTCGACCAGGGCCCGGTACTTGCCGCTGGTTTCGCGCAGCTCCTGCTCCGCCCGTGCCCGCCGGCGCTCGAGGGCCAGGCTCTGCCGCATGATGGTGGCCAGGAGCAGGCCGGCCACGCCCAGGATGAGCAGGGAGGCGTAGACGAGGCGGCCGCGGACCCGGACGATCTCCGCCTGCACGTCCTCGCTGTAGATGCCTGTGCCGATCACCCAGCCCCAGGGTCGGAAGGCCTGCACGTGGGAAAGCTTGGGGGCGATCTGCCCGGCGTCGTCCTTCCACTGCCAGTAGTAGTCCACATAGCCGGAGTCCCGCCGTCGGACCGCATCCACGAAGGCGACGAAGACGCGCCGCCCGGTGGGATCCTGGAACTCGCGCAGGTCGCGGCCCTCCAGGTCGGGGCGCCAGGGATGCATGACCATGCGCGGCGTCATGTCCGTCACCCAAAAGTAGTCCTTGCCCTCGGCGCCGTAGCGCAGGCGGCGCAGGCGCTCCGCCGCCTCGGCGCGGGCGGCCGCCGGTTCCAGCCGTCCGGCCCGGGCCTCGTCCTCGTACTCCTGAAGGATGCTGACGGCGGCGCGGGTGAGTTCGCGGATCATCTCCTTCTTGCGCTCGAGGAGCTGGTCCTCCATCGCGGGAAGCAGGAAACGGAAGATGGCCAGCACGAAGAGCAGGCCGGTGAGGGCGGCCGGCAGGCCGATGTTGAGCAGGAAGCCCCGGCGCCAGCCCGGGCGTGCCGGCGCGCCTGCCGCCGCCCGGGAGAGGAGGAAGCCCTCGCCCGTCCAGCCCAGCGCCCGCGACAGACGGCGCCAGGAATCCTCGGACAGGTCCATGCCGGGCGTGGCGGCGCCCAGCTCCACACCCGGTCCATGGTAGTCGCTGCCGCCCGAGGCCAGCAGGCCGCGCCGCCGGGCCACCTCCTCCAGGTGTAGGCGGGTGGCGCTGTCGTAGGGTTTGTAGTGCGCCTCGATCCCGTCCAGCCCCAGCCCCTGCAGCTCGTCCAGGCACCGCTCCAGCTCGTCCGGTCCCGCCATGGCGGCAAGGGGATGGGCCAGGAAGACGAGTCCCCCCGCCTCGTGGATGAGGCGGATCGCCTCGTCCGCCGCCAGCGCCCCCCGCCCCGGACCCAGGGCCAGGGCCTGCGGGGCGTGGGCCCGGCGAAGCGAGGGGGGCCACCAGGCGCGCAGGAGGCGATCCCAGTGGGGATGTCGCACGGCGCGCAACGCCCGGCGCAGGCGCGGCGCATGCTCGTCGAAGCCGTAAGCCAGGAGGTGAAGCGGACCGCAGGCAGCCTGGACGTCCAGCTCCAGGCCGCTGATCACCCGCACGCCACGGCGCTCCAGGGCTTCGCGGAAGCGCTCCAGACCCTCCACCGTGTTGTGGTCGGCCAGGGCGGCAAAGCCCGCACCCGCCGCCGCCAGCTCGTCGGCCAGCTGCTCGGGGCTGAGGCTCCCGTCGCTGCAGGAGCTGTGGACGTGCAGGTCGACGCGGACGGCGCTCAGCTGGCTCACGCGCGGCTCCGATGGCTGCTACATGGTGGTCCTTTTCGATCCGGCCGTGGCCAGGGACACCAGATAAAGGACCAGGAAACTCAAGGGGATGGAGATGATGCCCGGGTTGTTGAGGGGGATGGGCGCCAGGGCGGGATCCAGCCCGTAGCGCTCCCACATGGTGGGCGAGAAGATGATCAGGCCGACGGAGCTGAGGATGCCCACCGTCACCGCCGCCGTGATCCCCTTGGCCGTGGTGCCCTTCCAGAAGAGCATCATGAGGATGGCCGGCAGGTTGGCGCTGGCCGCCACGGCGAAGGCAAGACCCACCAGGAAGGAGACGTTCATGCCCTTGAAGAGGATGCCCAGGATGATGGCGAGCAGGCCCACGGCGAAGGCGGAGATCTTGCCGGCGCGCACTTTCTGGTGCTCGGTCATGCGGCGGCCGGCATAGCGGTCCATCAGGTCGTGGGCGACGGCTCCCGAGGCGGCGATGATGAGGCCGCTCACCGTCCCCAGCACGGTGGAGAAGGCGATGGCCGAGATGACGGCGAAAAGCAGCTCCCCGAAGGAGCGCGCCAGCAGCGGCGCCGACATGTTGTCGTCCAGTGGGTTGATCACGCCGCTGGTCATGGCGCCCAGGCCCATGTAGAGGGTCAGCACGTAGAAGGCGCCGATGGCCGCGATGGCGACGATGGTCGACTTGCGCGCCGAGGTGGGGCTGGGCACCGTGTAGTAGCGGATGAGGATGTGGGGCAGGGCGGCCGTCCCGAAGAAGAGGGCCAGCATCAGGCTGACGAAATCGAGGCGCTCCAGGGGCGTCCCCTCGACCTTGAACTTGAGACCGGGACGCATGACGCGGTTGCCCGGTGTCTCGACGGGGTAGATCACCTTGACGGCGGCGCCGTTGGCCGAGGTGAAGCCCGCGCTCATCCAGCGGCGCACGCTGGTCTGCTCGTCGGACAAGAGCGAGAGGAACTCGAAGGGCCCCAGGGATCCCGTCACTGCCTCGTCGCCGGTCTTGCCGGCCACGCGCGTCAGGTTGCCCACCTGGCGCAACGGGTTGTCCACGCCGGCCGGCCGGCCGTTGACCAGGTGCCCCTCGGCGGACTTCGCCTCCCATTGCACCTCGGTCAGGGCGATGAGACCCTGTTCGTCGGGGCTTCCCGCCAGCCACCAGCTCTCGCCCCCGGGACCGGCCAGGCGGGCGAAGCGCTTGCCTTTGGCCTCGGCGCGCTCCAGCAGCGTGAAGCTGCTGTCGGCCGGTTGCAGGATGCCGTCCAGTTCGCCCGCCATCAGCACGCGCGGCTCCACGAAGGGCACGGTGCCGCCCTGGTCGGGAGTGGTGGTGAGGCCGCGCACCAGCAGGGAGACCACCAGCACGGTGGAGAAGATCACGAGCATGGCGCCCTTGATGAACTGCACGTAGGTGGTGGAGGTCATGCCGGCGGTGGCGACGATGGTGATGACGATCGCCCCCACCATGATCACGCCCCAGGCGTGGGGGATGCCGAGCAGGGGCTCCACCAGCACGCCGGCGCCCACCATCTGCGGAATCAGGTAGAAGATGGACACCACCAGGGTGCTGATCGCCGCTGCCAGCTTGATGCCCCGCGAATTGAACTTGGCGTCCAGGGCGTCGGTGAAGGTGTACTTGCCCAGCCGCTTCATGGGTTCGGCCACGATGAAGAGGGCGACGATCCAGCCGGCCAGGAAGCCGATGGAATAGAGGAATCCGTCGTAGCCGGCTGTGGCGATCATGCCGCAAATGCCGAGGAAGGAGGCGGCGCTCAGGTAGTCGCCGGCGAAGGCGATGCCGTTCACCGACCAGTGGATGGTGCCTCCCGCCGCGTAATAGGCGTTGGCCGAGGTGGTGCGCCGCGCCAGCCAGAAGGAGAGTCCCAGCACGGCGGCGACGAAGATGATGAAGACGGTGATGGCCATCAGCGGGCGCCCTCCTTGTCGGCCAACAGCCGCTCCCGCACGGAGCAGAGCCGGTCGTAGACCAGGGCCAGGAGAAGGGCGAAGACAATCAAGCCGATGCCATAGACGGTGGCCAGGTTCATGCCGGCCAGCACCGTCGTCTCCATGGCGCCGGGGCTGGCCAGGTTGATGGCGACGAAGCCCGCATAGATGGCGGCGTAGAAGAAGAACATCCAGATGCCCAGACGGGCCTTGTACGAGGAGCCGGGATCCGGGCCGCTCGAGGCGGCGGGTTCGTGCAGCATCAGGTCCTCCGCGATGGGTGGGTCTCAGGATTGCGACAGGCGAATGGCGGACAATGTACCGGCTGAGGAATGGTTCTTCAAGAAAATTTTAACAGGATTAAAAGTGAATAGCGAGTCATAAACAACAGGGGCCTGCCGCGGCAAGCCCCTGTCGCAGTCTGGCCGACCGTGCGTCAGATCAGGGGCGCGATCACCAGCGAGACGACGCTCATCAACTTGATGAGGATGTTGAGGCTGGGACCCGCCGTGTCCTTGAAGGGATCGCCCACCGTGTCGCCCGTGACGGCGGCCTTGTGCGTGTCGCTGCCCTTGCCGCCGAAGGCGCCGGCCTCGATGTGTTTTTTAGCGTTGTCCCAGGCGCCACCGGCGTTGGACATGAACATGGCCATGAGCACGCCCGTCACCGTGACGCCGGCGAGGACGCCGCCCAGCATCTCGGCGTCATGCAGCACCAGGCCGAAGAAGATGGGGGTCAGGATGGCAAGCAGGCCGGGCAGCACCATCTCACGGATGGCCGCGTTCGTGGAGATCGCCACGCACTTGGCGTACTCGGCCCGCCCCGTGCCCTCAAGCAGGCCCGGAATCTCCCGGAACTGGCGGCGCACCTCCTCGATCATGGCGTTGGCGGCACGGCCGACGGCGTTCATGGCCATGGAGCTGAAGAGGAAGGGCAGCATGCCGCCGATGAGCAGGCCCGCCATCACCTGGGGATCCGTCACGTCAATGGACATGGGCGCCTCGCCGGCGGTGGCGCGGATCTGATTGACGGTGGTGCGAAAGGCGGCGAAAAGGGCCAGGGCGGTCAACGCCGCCGAACCGATGGCGAAGCCCTTGCCGATGGCCGCCGTGGTGTTGCCCACGGCGTCCAGCTTGTCCGTGCGGCCGCGCACCTCCTTGGGCAGCTCGGCCATCTCGGCCAGGCCGCCCGCGTTGTCGGCGATGGGACCGTAGGCGTCCACCGCCAGTTGGATGCCGGTGGTGGCCAGCATGCCCAGGGCGGCGATGGCGATGCCGTAAAGACCGGCGTACTCGTAGGCGAAAAGGATGGCCAGGGCGAGCACGATGACCGGCAGGGCGGTGGACTGCATGCCGATGCCCAGGCCGGCGATGATGTTGGTGGCGGCGCCGGTCTGGCTGTCGTGGGCGATGCGCCGCACGGGGCCGCGGTTCTCGGCGGTGTAGTACTCGGTGAGCAGGCCGATGAGGGTGCCGGCCACCAGGCCGACGATGGTGGCGATGAAGATGCCCGTCGCCGTGTAGGTCAGGCCACTCAGGGTGAACTGGGTGGGGGCCAGCCGCTGGATGATGAACCAGGTGGCGATCACCATGAGGCCGGCGGCGCCGAAGGTGCCCATGTTGAGCGCGGCCTGCGGATTGCCGCCCTCCTTGACGCGGACGAAGAAGGTGCCGGCGATGGAGAGGACGATGCCCACGGCGGCGATGGCCAGGGGCAAGAGGACGAGGTCGAGGGGCGAGCCGAGGGCGACCGTGGCGCTGGCGCCCAGCACCATGGCGCCGATGATGGAGCCCACATAGGATTCGAAGAGGTCGGCGCCCATGCCGGCCACGTCGCCCACGTTGTCGCCCACGTTGTCGGCGATGGTGGCCGGGTTGCGCGGATCGTCCTCGGGGATGCCCGCCTCCACCTTGCCCACCAGGTCGGCGCCCACGTCGGCCGCCTTGGTGTAGATGCCGCCGCCCACGCGGGCGAAGAGGGCGATGGAGCTGGCGCCCATGGCGAAGCCGCTCAGGATGCGCAGCACGTGGTCCAGTTCGGCGCCCGGCGCGGCCGTGCCGCCGCCATAGAAGGCGAAGAGGCCGGCCAGGCCCAGGATGCCCAGGCCCACCACGCTCATGCCCATCACCGCCCCGCCGGAGAAGGCCACGCCCAGGGCCTCCGTCAGGCTGGTGCGGGCCGCCTGGGTGGTGCGCATGTTGGCCGCCGTGGCCACGCGCATGCCGAAGAAGCCGGCCAGGCCGGAGCAGAGGGCGCCCACCACGAAGGAGAGGGCGGTCAGCTGGGCGCCGTCCCGGAGGTTGCCCACGAAGAGCAAGACGGCGACGGCGACGACGAAGACGGCCAGCACCCGGTACTCGCGGGCAAGAAAGGCCATGGCTCCCTCGCGCACGGCGGCGCCGATCTCCCGCATCCGCTCATTGCCGGCATCCTGGCGGTTGACCCAGCTCGACTTCCACAAGGCGAACAGCAGGGCGAGCAGCCCCGCGCCCAGAGCGCTCCAGATGACGATCATGTTTCTCCTCTTCTGTCAACTGTCGGGACGGTAAGTGGCGATCCATGCTGGCCGCGCCCGCCGCGGTCACATCGAGGACGACCGGCTGGCGGCCGGCGCCCGCGGTCGGTTGCCGGGAAACCAGCGGCCGGGCTCCATTGGTCTTCGGATCATTTCGGATTGGCGCGACGACGCCCCAAGAAATCGCATTTCACGTTCAGAAGCAACGAAGCTGCCGCGGCCGGGGCCCCTCAGCGGGTCAGGGCGTAGTAGACCACATAGATCCAGGAGAGGATGCCATGGAGGATGGCCCAGAGGATCGATTGATTGACGCTCCAGGAGATGGCGACGGCCAGGGCCGTGCCCAGGCCGACCCCGGCCTTGGCGGCTCCCCCGGCCAGGCGGTGGCGGTGGGTGACCTCGACTTCGATCTTCTCGCCGTTCATGGGCGGATCTCCTTGTTGGTTGGCAGCGCGCCTACCCCGACCAGGGCTCGGCGCGTCAAGGCCTGGCGCAGGGACAGGTGGGAGGGTTCACGGATGTCCAGGTTGCAGGCGAAGATGACAGTGCGCGTCTCACCCTCCACCCAGCCCACCCACCAGCCGACCTGGGGATCCAGCCGCGCCCCCCAGCCGGTCTTGGCGCGCAGGATCCAGTCCGGGCCGGCCTCGCAGATGAGTGCCTCCCGGGCGATGCGCAGGCTGCGCTCCGCCAGCGGCAGCGTGCCCTGCTGGAAGCGCTTCAGGAATTCCACCTGCTCGAGGGCGGAGATGCGCAGGGCGCCGTCCAGCCAGAAGCGGTCGACGCCGCCGCCGAGGTCGGCGTTGCCGTAGCCGAGCGCCTCCAGGCCGGACTTCATGCGCGACGGGCCGATCCTGCGCGCGAGTTCCTGGAAGACGGGCACGCAGGAGACGCGCAGGGCGCCACGCAGCTGATGAGGCCGGTTCCAGTCGGCGATCTCCCGCGTGACGCCGTCCCAGGGCAGCTCCGCGCGCTCGTCCCCCAGCACGCCGGTCTCCAGCGCGATCAGCGTGTTGGGGATCTTGAAGGTGGAGGCGGGGATGAAGCGCTTCCGGGCGCGGGCCGTGTCGCTGATCTGCCAGAGGTCGCGCTCCAGGTCGTAGAGGACGAGGACGCCGGTCGTGCCCGCCTCGTCGAACCAGGCCTGCCAGTCGGGCCGCCTCCGCTGCTCGGCCGCCAGCCTGCACACGGCAAGCAGCAGGACCGGGAGGAGGAGATGTCGGAGCCCTTTCACGGCGCCGGATCCGGCGCCGCGACGGGACAGCCCCGGTCGAAGATGACGCGCCAGCAGCCGTCGGCCTCCAGGCGCCAGATGCTGGTGAAGGTGGCGACCATGATCCCGTCCGGATCCTTCACGGGCCCGCTGCTGAGGGCGAGGGTGCCGGAATCCAGCACCTCGACCTGCTGCGACTCCCAGGAGAAAGGCGGCTGGGGATCCGTGAAGAAGCGCGCCCAGCCTTCGCGGACGGCCGCGCGGCCGCGCAGGACGTCCCGGCCGAGGAAGACCGCCTCCTCCGAGACGAAGGCGGCGAAGGCGGCGGCGTCGCGCGCGGCCATGGTGGCGGCGAAGGCCGTCTCGGCGGCGCGCACCTGGGCGGTCGGATCCTCGGCGACGGCGGTTGTCGTGGCCACGCAGCAGGCGGCGAGGGCCAGCGGGGTCCAGGGCAGGGGCATGGGACTCTCCCGGTTGGGGCGTAGGGACGCGACGCGTCGCGTCCCTACGGGGCTAGGTCACATCTTCTCATCCGCACTGGGTCCGTAGATGGCTGGCAGTGGCTGGTCCAGCAGCCGCAGATACACGCAGAGCTCGGCACGGTGGTGGATCAGGTGGTTCATCACCATGCTGCGCCAGACGGCCGCGCGCGGCAGGGTGAAGCGCGTCGCCCCGTTCATCAGCAGGCTCCAGGAGACCGCGAGGGATTCCTCGCTGCAGCCTTCCAGGATCTTGCGCACCTCCGCGGTCAAGCTGTCAAAGCGCTCCAGACCTTCCTTGACGGACGTGATCTGCTGCGCCGTGGGCGGCGGCCCGCCCGCGGGCGCCACGTCGTAGAATTCCGACTGGAAGGTGATCGCCCCCCAGCGCGGGATGTTGATGACGTGGCCGGCCAGCTCGGCCACGGTCCAGGACCTCGGGTGCGGACGCCAGTCCAGCCGGTCCTCCGGCAGGCGCTCCAGCACACGTCGCGTGCTCTTCATCTCCTGGTCGAACTCGGCCAGCATCATGGCGGTGGGATTCATGGGTCCTTTCCGCGGGCCCGGCCCGCACGCATTGGTCAACGGATCAGCAGCAGTTTGGTCGTTGCCCTGTGAGGTCCGGCCGCCAGTGTGGCGAAATAGAGGCCGCTGGGCCAGCCGGAGGCGTCCAGCGCGATCTCGTGGTCCCCGGCCGCCAGCGGACCCCGGTAGGGACGCGCCATGGCGCGTCCTGACAGATCGAAGACCTCCAACCGCGCGTCCTCCACCGGCGTCGCCAGCGTGAAGGCCAGGCGCGTCTCCGGGTTGAAGGGGTTGGGCCAGGCCCGCAGCGTCAGGCCGCCCGGCCGCGCCGGCGCAGGGTCGATCGCCACCTCGTCCTGGCCGGCCAGATGAAGCAGGTCGCCGTTGTCCAGGGCTGCCCAACACGCACCCCACGGACTGCCATCCGACACCCGGCGCCCCACGGCCGTGGGCGCCGCGGGCAGGATGCCCGCTTCGCCCCACGCCTGCAGGCCTTGATCCAGAAGCAGCTCCAGGAGGCGGGGAGGATCCTCCAGACCGGCCAGGCCCCAGAGCTCGTTGATGGCGACGCAGCTGAAGCGGCCCTCCCCGGCGGCCAGGGAATCCGTCAGGACCCAGCTGCCCGCCTCCCGGCGGAGCTGGTAGAGCTTCGTGGCGGCCACGGCCAGGCGGGAACCATTCCACGTGTCGTCTTCGTGCAGGACGGACAGGCTCCGCACCGGCCCGGCCAGGGTCAGCACCTGCTCCAGCGCCAGCGTGCCGGGGTTTTCGGCGTTCAGCTGGAAGAGGCGGCCATCGGCGCACCCGACGAAGAGCCGCTGGTCCCCCGTCCAGGCCGCGCAGAGGGGATCCGCCAGCAGGTTGATAGTGCCATGGTGCAGGAGGAACCAGGGGCTGCGGTTGGCCTGCTTGACGGCGACGAAGGCCTGGGGGGTCACGTAGGCGATGAGGTCGTCGGGTCCCCAGGCGAGGAGCTTGACGGGATCGGTGGGGTGGATGCCCCTCAGGACGATCCCCTCCGCCGTCTCCTGGTAGAAGCGAAGGCCTGCCCCGTAGCGGCATCCGGCGATGAGGCCGTCGCGCCAATCGCCGCCGTCCACGGGCAAGGGCAGGGCCGCGCCGTCCGTCTCCACGGGATCCTGGCCGAAGGGCCATGCATCCGGCCAGGAGAAGCGGCGGAAACCCTGGCCCCGGTCCAGCATCCAGGCCCTTTCCTGGCTCCCGTGGCTGCTCTGGATGGCCGAGACCCATGGCCGTGTGGCGTGGCGAGCCAGAAGGTCGGCGCGCGGACTGCCCGCCTCGAGGCGCAGCAGGTGCAGACTCAGGCCGTCGGCGCCCTCCGCCACCAGCAGGCTGTCCCCCTTGAGGGAAAGGCGCTCCGCGCGCTTCGTCGTGCGCCAGCGCCCCAGCAGCCGCGGCGTGCCCGGGTCCGCCGTGTCCACCAGGACAAGCCCGCTGTCCCCGGCGGCCAGGACGAAGACCTGCTCCCGCCACCAGAGGGCGTCCAGCACGGGGAAGCCGGGCTGCCAGGGCCAGGCGACTGGGACGAAGGGACTGGCCAGGTCGAAGACGGTGACGCCACTCTCGCCGCGGCAAGCCAGCAGGCGATCCTCGTGCTCGGCGAGGCGCAGGATGCCAGGCGTGTAGGTGCGGCCCAAAGGCAGGGGTGGGTCGCCCAGCCCGTAGCCCTGCAGGGTGTCCGCCGCCACCAGCCAGGCCAGGCCCTCGCGGCCGCAGAGGGCGGTGGGCGCCGCGGGGAAGGGCCCGAGGTGCTGGATGGAGACCGGGTCGGCCTGGTCGAGCCGAGCCTGCCACAGACCAGCCGCGCCGGCGGCGAGGATGGTCTGCCCGCCCTGGCCCAGGGCCGAGATTCCAACAAGCACCGTTGACGGAACCCCCGTCTCCAAATCCAGCAGGGTCAGCTCTCCGTTGGCCTGGCGCCAGGCGGCCAGGCGCTCACCGATCAAGGACTCGACCGCGGCCAGGGGTTGTTCGATCCGCTCCTGCAGGAGCAGGCCGCCCGGGCCTGGGTCCAAGCGCAGGCGACGGAGATCCATGGGCGAGATGACCCAGGGACCCTGGGCGTTCCAACCCGCACCGCGGGCGTCCACGCCGGGCAGTGTGTGGAGGATCTCCAGGGCGGGGGCGGACGCGGCGAAACAGCCGGCGAGGGCCGCCAGCAGGGCCGCGCGCGGTAGGGCGCCATCCTTCCATGAGTTGACTGGACGCATGGTGATCCTCCCCTCCTGTCAGTCCACCTTGATGCGGGCCCGCAGAGAGCCTCCCGGCGCCACCTCCAGCCCTCTCAGCTCCGCGGGATCCACCGGCAGGACGAAGTGTTCCTCCCTGGCGGCGGCCTTGAGGGACCAGGCCGACCAGCCACCGACTGTCCGCAGCAGGACCGGCAGCACGGTGTGGGGGGGCGGCGTCTGATCCCAAACCGCTCGCAGGGCCACGCGCGGACCTTCCGGGCTGTCCACCCGGCCCGGCGTCACACGCAGGACGGGCACGCGGGAGCGGGACAACTCCCCGTCCAGCCAGGCCCAGACCGTGGGCGCGTCCCCGAAGCCGGACCGCTCGAGCAGACCGTTGGCGACGAGGAAGTCGGCCATGGCGCTCTTCAGCTCGTGGAGCGGCCGCCGCCGGTCCAACGGTTCCCGCAATCGGTCCATCAAGTCACGGAGAAAGGCGCGATAGGCCGCATCATCCAGTGTCTCGGGATCGCGCATGCGCCACCGCAGGTGCTCCAGCAGCAGGGCGAAACGCCAGGCGTGCCGCTCCTGGACTTCGGCCGATTGCCAGCCTCCTTCGGCCCGCTCCCCCAGCGCGGGCAGGCTGGCCGCGACCTTGGATCGGAAGGCGGCCAGCTCGCTGGCGAGCGCTCCCTGCCGCAGGTCGCGGGCCTGCCCGCTGCCCTGTTGCTCTTCGATCAGCAGCAGGGCGCAGGCCCGGGCCGCGCCCCACCGGATCCAGCGCGGGGCGGCTTCATCCTCCGCCGTGGCGGGCAGCCACCAGGCCCGGCAAAGCGCTTCCAGACGGGCCAGCCGCGCCTCGGGCAGCGGACTGCGCAGGTCCTGGGCGTTTACCTCCAGGGGCAGGTGGGGCGGCAGCCCATGCGCCGCCAGACGCTCCTCCTCCTCGCGGCGCCCCGGTCTCGTCCCCACCCGCTCCAGCACGTGCACGGGCTGGGGCAGCGGACCCAGCCAGGCATGCAGGCGCGCCGCCGCCTTGCTAAGCTCCTCCAGCAGCGGGCGCTCGCCCAGGATGGCCAGGGCGAGGGTGTCCCGGCCCTGCACCAGGTCCACCGGCTCGGCGGGCTCCTCGTGCGAGGGGGGGCGCACCTGCCTCTCCCGTGGCAGCTCCAGGTTCCCGATGTCCCCCGCCTGGTGGGGAGCCTGGACGGAAGCCGGCTGATGGCGGGCCGCCCGCTGGCGCAGGGGCGTCCAGCAGAGCGCGAGCTCAGGTCCCAGATCCTCCCGGGGCCGCTCCTCGATGATCAGCCGCTGGGGATTCAGCCCGAGGTCCGCTCCCGCCTCCACCGACAGGACGGGCAGGTCGGCGCCGGTTGAGCGCAGGACGGGCTCGTCCGCCGCTGGCCAGGGCAGGCGGGGAAACCAGTTGGCCCGCGTGGCGCGTCGCTGGCCCGGGCTCTCCTGCAGGATGGCGCCGCGTGGACTGCTGCCCGACAAGAGAAGGCGGGCGCCGGCCGGTCTTCCTTCCTCTCTTTCCACCAGCAACCAGGGACTGCCCGTCCAGATGGACCTGCCCCGGCTGTGGACGGCGGACCGCGCCGACCCGGAGCCGGACAGCCACTCCGCGCGCTCCAGCCGGGCTCGTGCATCCAGCAGCAGCCAGAGCGGCGTGCCGCCCTCGGCCAGGTCCAGGGTCAGCGTCCAGCCCAGGCGCGAACCATCGGCCTCCAGATCCAGCCAGAGGCTGTCCACCAGTGGCGCCGGTTCATGCAGGCAGGGAGGCAGCCAGGACGGATCCGGCCCGGGACGCCAGGGCGCTCCCTCCCGGCCAGGGACGTGGACGCAGGTGATGGGGAGATCCAGGCTGCTGCCCGGTCGCAGCTGACGCTGGAGCCAGGCCTGCCCGTCATGCTGCGCCAGCTCCAGGCCGCCGGGATCGGTGTGCAGCCAAAGACGTCCGCCCGCCGCGGCGGGCTGCAACAGCGGATTGTCCGGGTGCGGGCGGTCCAGACGGCGGCGATCCGCGAAGCCGGGCAAGGGCAACCAGGGAAGGGCGGGACGGAGGGGTCGCCAGTCCAGATCCTCCCAGGAAGGCGGCAGGCGATCAAGGACCAGCGTGGCGCGCTTCAAGCGGCGGCCGGCGGCATGCCGACCCAGGCTGGCGCGGAGCGCCACTTGCTCCAGGCTGTCGGCCAGGTCCAGCTCCAGGCGGCCCGCTCCCCCCAGTTCCACCAGCAGGAGCGTGTCGCCGGCCAGGGGCAGGGCCAGGACGCGGATGCGGCCCTCCTCCCAGGTCAGCCGGCCCAGCGGCAGCGTCAGCTCGAGGCTTGCGGATTCCGCCTGGCGCGCTCCCCGCGACCGCCTCATGGCCCGGACGGCTTGGTCGAAATCGTCCAGGAGGCCTGCCCGACCGGGTGGCGCCAGCAGACAGAGGGCCAGGAGGACAGCGCCCAAGCCGGCTCCCTGGATGGCGGGGACCACTAGTGAGCGAGCAGGATGCCGGGAAGGATAACCAAGCAGTCTGTCGGGCTTGGACCTTTGATGGGATTCGCGCCCCTGTCGAGACCGGTTTTTCGGAGCTTTCGCGGCGCATACTGGTGGTATGTGCAAGAAAGATGCGAAAAATCCGGGCCGACGGGGGCGATGAAGACCGCGAAGCGGCCAAGTCCGACTGGCTGCCAACCGCTTGAGCATGGTCCGGCCCTTTGGCTGTGCGGATTGCGCCACAAGATCAGCCCATGGGGCGGTTGTTGCAAGAATGGAATGGGCTGCCTGGTGTCTGGCATCGGCGCGCGCTTAATCCTACCTTCCAGCTGCATTCGGGGACGTTCGTGGGATTCGACGGAATCGTGACAACCCCGGGCTGCATGCCGTGGACGTGCCGGAGCCCCACGTTAAAAGTTTCGGCAACACCATAATCGGCAACGATTACGCTCTCGCTGCCTAAAACTTAGGCAGCCGAAGCCCATGGGCGCGCCCGCCACCTGTGGAGTCTTCGTCAT
Organism: bacterium; assembly: GCA_030685015.1. Classification (NCBI taxonomy): domain Bacteria; species bacterium. The sequence continues at coordinate 11,282 of JAUXWS010000003.1, read as the reverse complement.
CCAGCGGGCTGGCCCCGAAGGCCCGGCTGAACCGGAGGGGCGAGATCCTTCAGCCTGGACGCGACGCAGCGTGACCGCCCGCGTCGGCGCGTCAAGATCAAATGACGGCCTATGCATGTAGACGCCCAGGGACGTGCTTTTTCGGACGAGGGTTCAACTCCCTCCGTCTCCATGAACCCGGATGAAGGCCGGCCCGCGGGCCGGCCTTTTCTCGACATCCATCCCACCGCCCCGGGTCACCGGCCCGTGGACGTCGCACCGCCTTGAACCGGCACCTGGAGGGTTGATGTCCCTTAGCCGCGAGGAACTCGAGCAACGGCTGGAGGTGGCCGTGGCGGCGGCGGGGGCGGCCGCCGCGCTGTTGCAGTCGGAGTTCCATCGTCCCGGCGGACCGCGGGGAGGGGGCAGCCACGCCGAGGTGGACGACGAGGCCGAGGCGGTCATCGTCCGTTTGCTGGGCACCCATTTTCCCGGCGAGGCTTACCTGGGGGAGGAGCTGCACGACCTCATCCTGGGCGGTCCGCCCCGGCGCGGGCCGCGCGGCCGCGTCTGGATCGTCGACCCCAACGACGGCACCTCGCCTTTCCTCAAGGGCTTCCGCGGCTCCGCCGTGGCCATCGCGCTGGTGGAGGAGGGGCTGCCCGTGCTGGGCGTGGTCCACGCCTGGGACGGCCCCACCCCCGCCGGCGACCTCTTCAGCTGGCACCAGGGCGGAAGCCTGCGGCGCAACGGGCGCGTCGTGCAACGTACTTGGCCGGAGGCCCCGGCCCGCGGCCAGTTCGCCCTCATCTCCCACGAGGCCGACCGCAAGAACTCCCTGGCCAACGCCGAGACGGTGGCGCCCTTGCGTTTCCTGGCCCTGCCCAGCATCGCTTGGCGCATGGCGCTGGTCGCGGCCGGCGAAGGCGAGGTGGCCGTCTCCCTTGGTGGACCCGTGTCGTGGGACCTGGCGGCGGGACACGCCCTGATCCTGGGAGCGGGCGGCGTCCTGCTCGACCGGGCCGGCCGGCCCCTCCGCTACGACGAGCGCGGCCAGTGCCGGGCCGGTGGCGGCATCTTCGCCGGCGCCCCCGCCCTGGTGCTGGATTTCGCCCGCCGCGACTGGGGCCGCGTGCTCGAGCCAAAGCCCCTGTCACCGGGTCTGGTCTTTCCCCAGCCCCGCCGGCCACGGCCGGAGCGCGGCCGCTTGGCGCGGGCCCAGGGCTGTCTGCTGGGGCAATTGGCCGGCGACGCCCTGGGCAGCCAGGTGGAGTTCCTGGGCAGGGCCGAGATCGCCGCCCGCCACCCGGCCGGTGTGCGGGAGATGGCCGATGGCGGCGCGTGGGGCACCCTGGCCGGCCAGCCCACCGACGATTCGGAGATGGCCCTCCACTTGGCCCGCTGCCTGGTGCGGGAGGGCCGCTTCGAGGCCGCGGCCGTGCGCCGCGCCTATGAGGAGTGGGCCGGCAGTAGGCCCTTTGACATGGGTCGCACCGTGGCCAACGGCCTGGCCGGACGCCCCGACGCGGACAGCCAGGCCAACGGCGCCCTCATGCGCATCAGTCCCCTTGGCATCTTCGGCGCCTTGCGGGACGACACGTCGCTGGCCACCTGTGCCGAGGCGGAGGCCGCCCTCACCCATCCCCATCCCCTCTGCCGCCAGGTATCCTCGCTCTTTGTCCGCGCCTTGGCCCTGGCGGTGCGGGAGGGGCCGGCGCCCGCCGACCTGCACCGGCAGGTCCAGGCCTGGGCGGAGAAGGAGGGCCTGCGGCCCGAGCTGCTGACCAGCCTGGCCGCCGCGGCGGGCGGCGAGCCCGTGGTGCTGGACGCGCGCGGCCGCCGAGGGTGGGTGCTGCTGGCCTGGCAGAACGCCTGGTGGCAGCTGCTTCACGCCTCCGGGCTGGAAGAGGGGCTGGTGGACACGGTGGGCCGCGGCGGGGACACGGACACCAACGCCGCCATCGCCGGAGCCCTGCTGGGGGCCGTCCATGGTGTCAGCGCCGTGCCGGTGCGCTGGCGCTTGGCCATCCTGGCCTGCCGCCCACTGGCCGGCCTATCCGGCGTCGACCGGCCCAGGCCGCCGGCCTGCTGGCCGGTGGACGCCCTGGTCCTGGCGGAGCAGCTGCTGGTGGCGGAGGGGGCGGGCTCGGAGCGATCCTTCGCAGCCGGAGTTCAGGCGGAGGGACTCGCCTCATGGAACACGAGGACGGTGCCGCAGCGGAAGGAGCCTTGATAAAGGGGGGAGGCGCTCACCCGCCGTTCAAGGATCTCGCCCCAGCGGGCCTGGTAGCGGCAGGGGTGCTGCAGGATGCAATCGCCGGAATCGAGCAGCTCGGGCAGGGGCGGCCCCTGCCACCCGCCCTGCTGGTCCAGGATGTCGGCCAGGGGTCGGTTGACCGCTTCCCAAAGGGGCCAGCCCGTCATCCGCTCCGCCACGGGGTTCATGTACTGCACCAAGCCCGCCGCGTCGGTGGCGAGCACACCCTCGTTCAGATGGTCGAGAATGGCGCGGTGGAACTGCATGTAATCCAACATGGATCTTCCTCCCTGACGCCGCCAATATGGCACGGTCGATCGTGCCCGTCATCCGGAAGATGAGAATCCAGCCTGAAAGGGACTGAGATGGTCTTGAGCGCAGGCGCGCCCGCGCCCGACTTCAACCTGCCGGACCAGGATGGGCGGCTGGTCCGCCTGGCCGACTTCGCCGGCGGCTGGCTTGTCCTCTACGCCTACCCCAAGGACAACACGCCCGGCTGCACCCAGGAGGCGAAGGACTTCAGCTGCCTTAGCGGGGAGTTCAGCCGCCTGGGCGCCCGCATCGCGGGGGTCAGCCCGGACAAGACCGCCAGCCACCGGCGCTTCATGGATCAACAGGGCCTGGATCTGCTCCTGCTCAGCGACCCGGACCACCGGATGCTGGAGGACTATCAGGCCTGGGGATTGAAGAGGATGATGGGCCGCGAGTACATGGGCGTCATCCGCTCCACATGGCTGGTGGATCCCGCCGGCCGGCTGGCCGCCGTCTGGTCCGCCGTCAAGGTCAAGGACCACGCCCGCGAAGTGCGGGAGACCCTGGCCCGCCTGAGCGGCGCGCGGGACTGAGGCGGCCATGCCCGAGCTGCCCGAGGTCGAGACCGTCGCGCGCCAGCTGGACTTGGTCCTGCCGGGCCGTCGCCTGCGCGCCCTGCGCGTGCTGGACCCCAAACTGGCTGCCCTGTCATCGCTGGCCCCGCGCCTGCGGGGCGGGCGCTGGGGACCCGTCCGTCGTTCGGGCAAGCGCGTCATCCTGCCGCTGATGGGCTGCGCCCAGGCGCCCGACGGCTGGCTGGCCGTCCATCTGCGCATGACCGGCCGCCTGCTCGCCACGGAGGCCGACGCGCCCGATCCGCCCCACCTCCGGCTTGTGCTTGAGCTGGACCAGGGGCGTCTCTGCTTCGCGGACAGCCGGCGTTTCGGCACGGTGGAGTGGCTGGAGCGGGAGGAGGAGCTGGCGCCGCCCGGTCTCGATCCCTTCGACCCGGCCTGCACGGCGGCCCGGCTGGCGGAGATGGCCCGCCCCTGCCCGGGTCCGCTCAAGGGTTGGCTCCTGGACCAGCGCCGGATCTGCGGCCTGGGCAACATCTACGCCTGCGAGATCCTGCACGCCGCCGGCCTGTCGCCGCACCGGCCCGCCTCCTCCCTGACCCGCGGCGAATGGACCAGCCTGCGGCGCCACATGCGGGCCATCCTGACGCGGGCCATCGCCCTCTGCGGCACCACGTTCTCGGATTTCCAGGACAGCCGCGGGCTGGAGGGCTCCTTCGGCCGGCTGCTCAAGGTCTACCGGCGCCAGGGCGGGGCTTGTCCCCGCTGCGGCGGAGAGCTGTGGCGGGAGGTTGTCGCCGGGCGCGGCACCTTCTGGTGCCCCGGCTGCCAACATTGACGAGCATAGGAGCATCCATGGCCACCCTGCTTGATTTCCGTTCCGACACCGTCACCCGGCCCGACGAAGGCATGCGCCGCGCCATGGCCGCCGCCGAGGTGGGCGACGATGTGTTCGGGGAGGATCCAACCGTGGCGCGGCTGGAGGAGCGCGTGGCGGCCCTCTTCGGCCGCGAGGCGGCCCTCCTCGTGCCGAGCGGCACCATGGCCAACCTGATCGCCGTGGGCCTGCACTGCCGGCGCGGGGACGAGGCGATCCTCGAGCGGCGCACCCACACCTTCGGCCATGAGACGGGGGGCATCGCCGGCCTGCTGGGTGTCATGCCCTCGGTCGTGGACTGCGCGGAGGGCTGGCTCGGCCTGGAGGCCCTGGCCGCGGCCATCCACGAGGAAGACATCCACCACCCCCGCACCCGCTTGGCCGTGGTGGAGAACACGGCCAACCTGGCCGGCGGCCTGGTCGTCCCGCTGGCCCACTTGAGCGCCCTGGCCGGCCTCTGCCGGGCGCGCGGCCTGGCCCTCCACTGTGACGGAGCGCGCATCTGGAATGCCGCGGCCGCCTCGGGCACCCCTCTGGCGGACTACGGCGCGGTGGTGGACACGCTGGCCTGCTGCCTGTCCAAGGGCCTGGGTTGTCCGGCCGGCTCCCTGCTGGTGGGGGACCGCGCCCACATCGGCGAGGCGCGTCGCCTGCGCAAGATGCTGGGTGGCGCCATGCGGCAGGCGGGGGTGCTGGCCGCGGCTGGTCTCCATGCCCTCGATGTCTTCCTGCCCCGCCTGGCGGAGGACCACCAAGCGGCCCGCCGCCTGGCCCACGCGCTGCGCCTGGTGCTGGACGAATCCTGCCAGGTGCAGGAACCGGAGAGCAACATCGTCCTGGTGCGCACGCTGGAACCCGGCCTGACCACCTTGTTGCTGGCACGCTGGGAGGTCCGCGGCATCCGCGCCCTGGCCCTGGACGAGGCCACCATCCGTCTCGTCACCCACCACGACCTGCCCGCCGACGCCCCGGAACAGGTGCGCGAGCGGCTAGGCTGACCGCGTCCCGCCTCACCTGTGCTGGGGCGGTTCAGGCCTGGAAGCGGCGTACCGCCTCTGTCAGATTGCCGGCCACCACGGAAAGCCGCCCGGCGGATTCCTGGACCTTTTGCGCCTCTGCCGCCGTTTCGCGCGCGGCCTGGACGGTCAACTCGGCGCTGTCGGTGATGGAGGTGGAACCCTTGGCGGCCCGGCCCAGGCTCTGCCCGATCTCATGCGATGCGGCGGCCTGCTCCTCCACGGAACTGGCAATGGCCGTCTGGATGTCGCTCACCCGGGTGATGGCGTCGTTGATGCGTGTGATGGCCTGCATGGCCTGGGTCGAATCCGTCTGGATGGCGGCCACGCGTGTGCCGATCTCTTCCGTGGCGCGCGCCGTCTCCCGCGCCAACTCCTTCACTTCATTCGCCACCACGGCGAAGCCCCGACCGGCATCCCCGGCGCGGGCCGCCTCGATGGTGGCGTTGAGGGCCAGCAAATTGGTCTGCTCCGCGATACCGGTGATGAACCGCACCACCTCGCCGATCTTGCGGCTGCTCAGGTCCAGCTTGTCAATGGTGGAAACCGCTTCCTCCGCCGTGCCCACGGCCTGGGTGGCCATGCCGGCGGCTTCCGCCGAGCTGCGCGCGATTTCGTTGATGGTGGCGCTCATTTCCATGGTGGCGGTCACCACGCTCTGGATGTGCAGGTTGACCTCGCGCGTCTGAAGCGCCATCTCACCCGAACGCTGGTCGCTTTCCCGGGCGGTGCCCAGCATCACGCCGGCCACCTGGGACAGAGTGTCGGCCGCCTCGTCGAGCAGGGCGCCGTTGGCGGCGACGGAGGAGATGAGTTCCCGCAGCCGGGTGAGCGAGTGGTTGAAACCGGCGACGAGGCGGCCCACCTCGTCCTCATGCCCGGCTTCCAGGTGCACGGTGAGATCCCCGGCGGCGAAACGATCCATGCCCGCCAACAAATTCTCCACGGCATGGGTGAGATAGGCTTGGCGGTCGATGGCTTGGTGGGTGGATTCCCGCAGGCGCTCCAGCATGCCGTTGAAGGTCACCGCCAGCTGCCCGATCTCATCGTGGGATTGGGTGGGCGCCTCCGTCTCCAGATCACCCTCGGCCACGCGGCGCGCGGCCTGCTCCAATCCGCGCAGGGGCCGCACCACCCGGCGCACGATCAGACCGAACATGAAGGTGCCCACGGCGAGGCCGCCCATGGCCACCGCCAGGGACAGCAGGCGGATGAGCCGGATGTCCCGGTCCCGGGAAGCCATGGATAGATCCAGCACTAGCCGGCCCAGCGCCTGCCCTTCGCTGAACAACCCCATCACCGCCACCTTGTGCCCCGGCCTGTTGACGATGCGGATGGGATCGTCGGGCGTCAGGATCAGGGTCGCTGCGTCGGACAGGAAATTGGACGACACCGCCGCTCCGGGTCGCACGTAGACGGCCATGGGCCGGCCTTTCGCGTCCAGGATACTGCCGCGATCCACTTCGGCGACCGTCTGCAAGCCGGCCAGACGGTCGGCCACGGCGATGCTGTCCTCGAAAATGAGTCCCGCCTCCAACCCGTGACAGGTCATGCGCGCCATGACCTGGACGTGGTCCTCCAGGCGCTTGTCAAGCATCGTCTGCAGGAATAAGGGGAAGAACAGGACAATGAATAATGCCGTCAATCCCAAGAGGAAGACGTTGACCAGATGCAACTTCCGGCCGATCCTCAAGTGGTCGAACCAGTCCTTGAACTTATCCAGGGCTTTCGCCATGCGGCACCTCGCCTTGCAGGGGTCCGGGTGGCCGGGTCAGCGGATGATCTTGGCCAGGGCCAGGACCTGACTGTCGATGACATGGCCGCAGCGGTTGTACGCAGCCAGGCTGACAACCAGCTTCGGTTTTCCTTCAACCAGTTCCAGCCCCATGGCCACGTTGTTGCGTTCCACCGGACCGCTGCTTCCGCAGAGAGTCAGCAGGCCGGCGGGAAAGTCGGCGGCGCTGTCCTCGGTCCCCGGGCAGAAGTAGGCCACTTGGGCCTTTTCCAGGGCTCCCGCCGCCGCGGCGGCCACGACCACATCGCAGGCGAAGCCCGCGCCCGTGAAGGCGTCAGCCATGGCGCCGGCCAGCCGGGCGTTTCCCTCATGCACGATCAGGATGCGGGTCCCGCCGTCCGTCGGCAAGCTCTGATCGAACTTGAGCACCTTCTTGAACACGGTCACCTGGCGATCGATGGGAACATCCAGCGCGGCCCACGCAAGGTGGATGGACAGACAGGCCACGAGTACGATGCCAAGCCGCCGCATGGGCACCCCCGACGCTATTCCAGTTGAAGGCCTTATCGGCCTGCACGGCAAGCAGATTTACTCGGGCACATGCGGATCATATCCCGGGCGCTGGCCGGACGGCGGGGTGGCGGGCGAAGCGGCCTCCGCCCGTGCGGGGACGCTCAGCAGACGGGCACGACCCAGCCGAAAGGATCGTTCTGCTCCCCGTATTGGATGCCCGTGATGGCGTCATAGAGGCGCTGGGCCATGGGGCCGGCCGCTTCGCCGTTCATCAGCATGGACTCGTTGTTGTAGTGGATCTCGCCCACGGGGCTGATCACCGCCGCCGTGCCCGTGCCGAAGACCTCCTTCAGCTCCCGCGCATGGTGGTACTCGAAGAGGCGCTGGATGGTGACCCGCTGCTCGTGGACGGGCAGGCCCCAATGCCGGCACAGCTCGATCACGCTGAGCCGGGTGATGCCGGCCAGGATGGTGTCGCCATCGAGGGGCGGGGTGAAGAGTTCGCCGTTCACCTTGAAGAAGATGTTCATGGTGCCCACCTCCTCGATGTATGTGTGCTCGGCGGCGTCCAGCCAGAGGACCTGGGTGTAGCCCTTCTCCTTGGCCTTCTTCGCCGGCAAAAGGCTGGCGGCGTAATTGGCCGGCGTCTTGGCCATGCCCAGGCCGCCCTTGGCGGCCCGGCTGTGGTGCTGGGCGACGTGCAGGCGGACGGGCTTCAGCCCCTCCGGGTAATAGGTCGCCACCGGACTGAGGAGGATGATGAGGCGGAAGCTCTGGCTGGACTGGACGCCCAGCAGGTTGTCCATGGCGATGACGAAGGGCCGGATGTAGAGGCTGTGGCCGCGGGTGGATGGCACGAAATCCCGTTCCAGCTCGATCAGCTCCTTGAGGCCCTGCAGCACCGTGTCCTCGGGCAGCTCCGGAATGCACAGGGCCCGGCAGCTGCGGTTGAGCCTCGCCACATGGGACTCCGGGCGGAAGAGGACGACGCCTCCGTCCTTGCGCCGGAAGGCCTTGAGGCCCTCGAAGACGGCCTGGCCGTAATGCAGGGTCATGTTGGCCGGGGAGATGGCCATGGGTTCGTTGGGATCGATGCGCGGGCTGTGCCAGCTGCCCTTGGAATAATCCATCACGAAGATGTGGTCCGTGAAGTACAAGCCGAAGCGCAAGTCGTCGTAATTGATGCTGCTGCGGCGGCTGCTGGCGACGCGGGTGACGGGGAAGCTTCCCATGGTCGTCTCCTCATATGATGAATGTGGGCGGCTGGCCGCGGCAGGGGGCTGACACGCCGGCCGCCGCCGCGACGGATGAATGTGTTAAAAGTTTCCGGGCCGATAAGGGCGATGAAGAGCGCGAAGCGGCCAAGTCCGACCAGCGGCTACAGGCCGTAGATCTCGCCGTACTTCTCCCGGACGTAGTCCAGCCAGGGCTGGGGGGAAAGCTCGGCGCCGGTCACCTGGCGCAGGAGATCCCCCGGGTCCAGGCCGCGGGCGGGGCGGTAGACGCGCTCCACCAGCCAGTCCTTGAGCGGGGCCAGGCGTCCGCTGGAGATCTGCCCGTCCAGGTCGGGCAGGTCGTGCCGGGCCTGGCGGAAGATCTGCACTCCGTAGAGGTTGCCCAGGGCGTAGGTGGGGAAGTAGCCCACCGCGGCGTCCGCCCAGTGCATGTCCTGCAGACAGCCGTCGGCGTCGCTGGGGGGCTCCACGCCCAGGTTCTCCTTCATTTTGGCGTTCCAGGCGGCGGGCAGGTCGGCCACGGCCAGGCGGCCGGAGAGCAGCTCCAGCTCCAGCTCGAAGCGGATGAAGATGTGCAGGTTGTAGCTGAGTTCGTCGGCCTCCACGCGGATGAGGCTGGGCCGCACCCGGTTGATGGCCGCGTAGAACTGCTGGAAGCCCACGCCCTCCAGGGCCGCCGGGAACATGGCCTTCACCTCGCCGAACCAGCGGTTCCAGAAGGGGCGGGAGCGCCCCACCAGGTTCTCCCAGAGGCGGCTCTGGCTCTCGTGGATGCCCAGGCTGCTCCCCTGGGCCAGCGGTCCCCGGTCGAAGCGCGGGTCGAAGTTCTGCTCGTAAAGGGCGTGGCCCCCCTCATGGATGGTGCCGAAGAGGGCGGTCCGGAAATCGTGCTCGTTGACGCGCGTCGTGATGCGCACGTCGGGGATGCCGAAGCTGGTGGTGAAGGGATGGGGACTTTTGTCCTGGCGGCCCCGATTGAAATCGTAGCCCATCTCCTGCAGGATGCGCAGGCCCAGCTGCCACTGGAGGTCCACGTCGTAGGAGCGGTGGAGGAAGGCGTCCTCCACCTGGTCCACCCGCTCCAAAACCTGCCGCAGCAGCGGAAGGAGCCCCTCCTTCAATTCCTGGAAGACGGCGGCCAGGCGCCGGGTGGGCATGCCCGGCTCGAAGCGGTTGAGCAGGGCGTCGTAGGGCTGGTCCGGGTAGCCCAGGGCCTCCGCCTCCTCCCGCACGATGGCGAAGATGCCTTCGAGGTGGGGGCGGTAGGAGGCGAAATCGTTGTTCGGCCGGCAGCTCATCCAGGCGTCGAGGGCGCGGCCCGTCGCCTCCGACTTGCGGCGCACCAGTTCGGCGGGCAGGCGGCGCGCCTGGTCCAGGTCGCGACGGACCACCGTCAGCAGTCGGGCCGCCAGGGGCTCAAGCTCCCCGCGCCGCGCCTCCAGGGCCGCCACCAGGTCCTCCGTCTCGTCCGCCGCCAGCAATTGGTGGGACATGGACTGCAGGGTGGTCAGCTGGCGCACCCGCGCCTCCACCGATCCGCGCGGCATGTAGGTGTGCTGGTCCCAGCCCAGCACGGCGGTGGCGGCCTCCAGGTCGGCGATGGTGGCCAGGCGGTCCTTGAGGCGGGCGAGATGATCCATGACGGGGCTCCGGTTGATGGGCGGGAAGGTAGGGACTCCCGCTTTCTTGCGCAGGTCCACCCCCGCCGGCGGCCGGTGGGCGGGCGGAATTTGCCTCATTGACCCGCCCCAATCAGGAGGTCTCATGTCCATCGCATGGGTCACGGGCGCCACGGCCGGCATCGGGCGGGAATGCTGCCTGGTCCTGGCCGAGCAAGGCTGGGACATCATCGCCCTGGCACGGCGCCAGGAAAGGCTGGAGGGCCTGTCGACGGAGATCCGCGCCCGGGGGCGGCGGGCCCTGGCCCTGCCCTGCGACCTGCAGGACCGCGCCGCCCTCGACCAGCTGCCCGCCCGGCTGCCGGCCGACTGGCGGGAGATCGACCTGCTGGTCAACAACGCCGGCCTCGCCCTGGGCGTCGAGCCGCTGGCCAAGGGCAATCCCGACGAGTGGGACCGCGTTCTGGACACCAACGTGCGCGCCCTGCTCGTCCTAACCCGCCTGCTCCTGCCGGGCATGCTGGAGCGGCGCCGCGGCCACATCGTCAACATCGGCAGCGTGGCCGGCCGCCAGGCCTATCCCGGCGGCGCCGTCTACTGCGCCAGCAAGGCGGCGGAGCTGGCCATCAGCCGCGCCCTGGCCATGGACCTGGTGGGCACGCCCCTGCGCGTCACCACGATCGATCCGGGCCTGGTGGAGACGGAGTTCTCGCTGGTCCGCTTCCGGGGCGACGAGGTGCGCGCCAGAGCCGTCTACCAGGACATCCAGCCCCTGGGCCCGCGCGACGTGGCGGAGGCGGTCGCCTGGGCCGCCGCGCGTCCGCCCCACGTCCAGGTGAGCGAGATGGTCCTGCTCCCCACCTGCCAGGCCAGCGCCTGGCACGTCCACCGCGGACCCTACCCGGCATGAGGAGCCGGGGTCCGCGACCCTCCCCGGGCCGCTCCACCGCTTCGCGGGGGAGAACCCGGTCCGCCGCCCCGGCCGGCCGGACGGAGGAGCGGCTGGCCGCCTGGGTGGAGGAGCTGGCCCAGGCCACGGGTCCCGGCCAGCGCCCGGACCTCGCCCTCTCGCACCTGCTGCGGCGGGAGAAGCCGGAGGCCGGGCTGCGCCGCCTGCTTGTCGTCTCGCTGGCCGCCTGGTTCCGCTGGAGCGCCCTGCTCGAGCCGGGCGCCCGGCCGGCCGGCCGGCTGCCCCTGCTGCGCCGCCTGGAGGAGCTGGCCGCC
>JAUXWS010000002.1 GCA_030685015.1 bacterium | reverse complement strand
AACGCCACCATCGAGGCGGCCCGGGCGGGCGACCTGGGGCGCGGCTTTTCTGTGGTGGCCAACGAGGTGAAAGAGCTGGCGCGCGTGACGGGCGAAGCCACCCAGCGCATCTCGAAGGAGGCGCAGACCATCGCCCAGGACACGGATCGTGTCGAGCAGATGATCGGCGCCTTCATGGGCATCACCCAGAGCGTGGGCGACTCCCAAAGCGCCATCGCCGGCGCCACCCAGGAGCAGGCCAGTGCTGTCGCCGAGATGTCGCGCCAAGTGCACGCCATCGTGGAGGAGACCCAGGAGCGGGTGCAACGCCTGGCGGAACTGAACTCCCATGCCGGCCAGCACATGGCCAAGGCCGGCTGATGCGGCCGACCCGGCAGAAGAGGAAGGCCCCCGCCGTGGCGAGGGCCTTCTCCGAGATTCGATTGCCAAGCGCGGGCCGACCCGCCGTGCAAGCTATTGGCTGATGACGACCGTCCGGTTGAGCACGTCGTTGTCGTAAGGCGCCAGCGTGGAATAGACCGTGACGAAGAGGTTGATCTGGGCCCCCGGATAGCCGCCGGCGGGCGCGCTGATCGTGATGTTCCGGTCGCCGTTGGAGAAGCTGACCGGGACATCCGCCCCGTTCACGCGGTAGACATTCCGGCTGTCGGCCACGTTGATCGCCTCGGAATAGCGGATGACGATGGCGTCATTGGCGCCAATCGCATAGAAGCCGTCGTACATCTGCAGGCTGGAGGACCTGATGAAAATCCCGTCCTGGGTGCGGAACTGGATGACTTCGCCATAGGCGCTGTTGTCGGTGGCCATGCCCGCCAGGTTCAAGAGGTACTGCTGCTCCAACCGAAGCGGCTCGTTGGGCGTGATGGTCACGGTGCGATTGCCCTGGCTCCACACGGGCGTATTCAGCTCAACCAGGCTGTTCCCCTGCAGGGTCGCCGTGAACTGGTCCGGACGCATGGCCTTGTTGAAGGTGAGGACGATGGCGTTGTTGATGCCAAACTGCCCGCCGCCCAGGTTGTTCGACACAATGAAGGGCTCATCCTGCACCAGGGCCAGAATGATGTTGTTCATTTGTGAGGTGTGATTGGGGAACAGATTCACGTTTCCCTGCCACCCGCCAAAGACGTATCCATCGCTGGTGAAGGAGTAGGTGAAGACGTTGGCGGAAGCGGTGGATGGAAGGTCGGTGAAGGAGAATGCGCCATTGGCGTCGGTCATGGTCTCGTAGTAGGAAGGAGTCAGGTTGAAGGCGATGAAGCTGGCACGCACGAGCAGGCCCGCCGCCGGCACGATGGTGCTGGCATCGATCCGCTTGTAGGCCGTGCCCTGGATGCCGCTGTGGAAGCCATACATCATGACATCGCGGTTGATGTTGAAGTTGAAGTCCTCCTCCGTGGGGATGTCCACGATGCCGATCTCATCCAAGTCCGGAATGACAACCAGGGTGCTTACCGTGGCAAAAGTGGCGCCGGCGGTGATGGTCAGGGAATAGGTGCCGGGGTCAAGCCCGGTGATGGCGTAATAGCCGGTGGCATTGGTGGTTGTGGTCAAAGTGCGGCCATTGTCGGCATAGGAGATGATGGCGCCGGCGATGGCCGTGTTCAGGATGCTGTCCAGGACGCGGCCACTGACGTTGCCAATGACGCGTCCATTGTTCGGATAAGTCTCGTACACATTGGTGACTTCCTCGCAACCGGCCAACAGGATGGCCAAGAGCAGCAACGCATGCACCAGTGGATGGAAAATGGTTCGACGGATCATTTCGCGCACCTTTCGTTGAATCGTGTGGCTCGTGCTCCTGTGGAGCCTCGTCTGAAGCTCCCCGTCCGGCCAGGACCACGGCCCGGTCAGGTCGAAGATCTGTTGTTGAACAAGTTGTGCCGGTGCAGACTACGAATAAAGTGGGGCTCAGCCTGATAATTCCTCGACAAGCTATCAGAAGATGCAATGGATAGCAAGGAGAAGTCCAATCTGCACACTATCGTGGCTGCAGACAGGGGCGATGGACGACCTGCCCGTTGCCCACGAATGCCAGGCTCAAGTGGGCGGACAGAATTCCTGGGCCGCCAACGCCCCGATGGGCAGCCGGCCCCAGCGTAGCTGGCGCACCTCGCCGGCGTGGTCGAGGCGGACGAGCAGGACTTCACCCCGCAGCAGGGGCAAGGCCAGGGCGGGCCACTCCACCAGCACCACCGCCCCGCTCTCCAAGCTCTCCTCGAAGCCGATGCGGCGGAGGCGGTCCAGGGTGTCCATGCGGTAGAGGTCGTAGTGGTGCAGCTCCAGCCTGCCGGCCAGACGATTGCATAGGGCGAAGGTGGGGCTGGTCACGTCGCCGCTCACGTCCAGCTCCGCGGCCAGCCCCTGGACCAAGCTCGTCTTGCCGGCCCCCAGCGGCCCCTCGAGCAGGATCAGCTCGCCGCCCGACAGGCCTCGAGCCAGGAGGGCGCCCGCCGCCCGCGTGGCGGCCAGGTCCGGCAGGAGTATTGGCGGCGAGAGCCGTCCGCCCGTTGGAAGCGGCAGATCCATCAGCGCGGCTCCAGCACCATCCCGCGTGGCGGGGATCCAGGGCGGATCCTCATCGCGGCTCCAACACCGCAACGGGCAGGATCATCTCCTCCATGGAAATGCCGCCGTGCTGGAAGCTGTCCTTGAACTGGGCCAGGTACTGGTTGTAGTTGTTGCCGTAGAGGAACATGTGATCCTCGGTGGCGAAGGCCATCGTCTCGCTGATCTTGCCGTGGGGCAGCCGCCATTTCTCCGGCTTGTCCACGAAAATGCCGCTGCGGTCGTCCTCCAGTCGCAGGTTGCGGCCCAGCTTCCAACGCACGCCGCGGGTGGCGTCGCGGTCGCTGTAGATGCGGGCGCCACGCTGGACGCGCACCGAGCCGTGGTCGCTGGTGATGACGATGGTGTAGCCCTTCTCGCGGAAAGCCTCGAGGATCTGGTTGAGGGCGCTGTGGCGGAACCAGGCGGAGACGACGCTGCGGTAGGCAGCCTCGTCCGGCACCATCTCCCGCACGATGTCGTTCTGGTTGCGGCTGTGGGCCAGGATGTCCACGAAGTTCCACACCATGCTGACGAAGCGGTGGTTGAAGAGGTTGTCCACCTTTTTCAACGTGTCGCCCGCCTCGGCCAGGTCGATGACCTTGATGTACTTGTGGGCGGGCTTGAACTCCAGTCCGTTGAGGCGCAGTTGGTGGTCGAGGAACTGCCGCTCGTGGCGGTTGGTGTTGCCCTCGTCGTCCATGTTGCGCTCCCAGAACTCGGCATGGGTCTTGGCGATGTCCGCCGGGTACATGCCGGCGAAAATGGCGTTCCGCGCATAGGGCGTGGCGCTGGGCAGGATGGAGACCTGCACCTCCCGGCGCACGCGGAATTTCTCGCGCAGGGTTTTCTCCAGCACCATCCAATGGTCCATCCGCATGCAGTCGATCACGCAGAAGAGGACGGGGCGCTCTTCGCGCAGCAGGGGCACCACCACCTGCTTGACGACGGAGGGACTCATCATGGGGCCGCCGGAGCCGTTGATCCAGTCCAGGTATTCGCGCTCCACCAGCCGGGAGAACTCGCGGTTGCATTCCCGCCGCTGGTCGAGGAGGGTCTGGCCGAAGCCCAGCTCGGGGCGCTCGTCCAGCTCCAGGTCCCAGGCGCAGAGTTGCTGATGGAAGTCCTGGAATTCCCGCCAGCCCGCCCCCAGGGCCAGCGTCCGGCCGATGCCGGCGAGGCCTTGCATGTAGCTCTCGCTCAAGTTGCGGCCGGTGAGACGCTGACGGTCGATGATCCGCTTGCAGACGGCGATGATCTGGCTGGGATTGACCGGCTTGGTCAGGTAATCGTCGATCTGGCGGCCGATGGCCTGGTCCATGAGGGATTCGGATTCGCTCTTGGTGACCATGACGCAGGGCAGTGCCGCGTCCAGCTTCTTGATCTCTTTCAGCGTGTCCAGCCCGGTCATGCCCGGCATCATCTCGTCCAGGAGGACGAGATCCCAGCGCTCCTGGCGGACCCGTTCCAGGGCGTCCATGCCGTTGGTGACGCCCGCCACCTCGTAGCCCTGCCGCTCCAGGATGAGAATGTGCGGCCGCAGCAGGTCGATCTCGTCGTCCGCCCACAACACTCGTCGTGACATGGCGATTCTCCTCGATGCTTGGTTGAAAGGAGCGTGCCAGGGTCCAGTTCATTCCTCCTTTGCCACGTCCAACAAAGCTGCGTTCATGCGGTCGGTCCGCAGGGACAGGATCTCGCCGCTGAGCTGCTCATAGACCGTCACCAGCGCGGGATGATGGTCGGCCAGCCAGGCCAGGTGCCGCTCCATCGTCACCTGGTCGCCCCGGGTGGCGGGGCCGCTCACCGCCAGCTCCGGTGGTCCCGCCGCCAGGTTGCGCAGGGTCTGTCCCACGATGGGCTGCAGCGCCCGCCAGGCCTGGGCGGGATCTCCCGGCCACAGGCGGCGGCAGAGGGAAGCCATCGCCGGCAGGAAGTTGCAGGCCAGCACGGCGCTAAGATGATAGGGAAGCTGATCCTGTGGCTCCAGCCAAAGCCATTCGTCGGCCAGCCTCCCCAGCAGAGGCGCCAGCTCCTGGCGCAGGGCCGCGTCGCCGCCCAGCGCCCAGAAGGGGATCTGCTCCGGCGGCGGAACGCCGGGCGGGAAGGTCTGGAGGGGATGGAGCAGGCCCGCCAGGACGCCCGCCCGGCTGAGGGGCTCCAATCCGGCCAATGGCGCGGAGGCGCTCACCTGCAGGACGATGCGGCCGGGCAGGTTCTCCCGCTCCAAGCGGCGGGCCAGGCGGTCCACCAGCCCGGGCAGCTGCGCCTCGCGCACGGCCAGGAGCAGAAGGTCCGCTCCCAGCGGTTCGGGGGCCTCGTCGCGCACGGTCTGTCCCGCCAGGGTCTCGCCGGCATGGGCGGGATCGGCGGCGAAGGCGAGGTCGACCAGCCCCGTGCCCTGCAGGGCGGGCAGCACGCCGCGTGCGGCGGCGCCCACGCCGAGGAGGCCCAGGCGGAAGTGGCGGGTGCGCTCAGACATCATCGCCATCCCGCACCAGGGCGGCGCCGTAACCCACCACGCGGCTCTCGTCGCCTCCCGCCTCGGCGCTGGTGCGGTAGTCCAGGATCTCCACAATGGGACGCTTCATCAGGTGCCGGCAGCAGGAGAGCAGCGCGGCGGCCGGTCCACCGCCGCAGGCTTCGCAGGAGCCCGCCGCCAGTTCCCCCAGCAGCTCGTGCTCGTCCCCCGCCGCGAAGAGGTCGAGGAAGCGGCTGTCCAGGCGCGTCGCATGGTCCAAAGGATGGAAGTGGCTGAGATCGGAGGAGGCGACGAGCAGGGTGGGGCAGGCCGCGTGCTCGTCGCGCAGCACCTCGCTCAGCGCCGCGGACAGGTGCAGCACGGTGTCCGCGCTCTGCTCGCCCAGGACGATGGGCGCCAAGCGGAAGGCTCCCAGCGCCTGCTGGAGGAAGGGCAGCTGCAGTTCCAGGCTGTGCTCCTCCCCGTGGCCGGCCTGGCCGTACCTCAGGCGGGGCAAGGCGTGGCCCAGACGCTCCAGGAAAGCGTCGTCCACCGGGATCTCACCCAGTGGCGTGCGCCAGTTGCCGGGCGCGGCCCGCCCCGCCACCGGACTCCAGGCGCAGGCGCCGGAGAAGGCTTCGCGGTGGGAGGGGGCCAGCACCACCACCCGGGCCGGCCGCCACTCATCCAGGGCGGCATAGGCCGCTGCGGCGGTGTGCCCGCTGTAATGGTAACCGGCATGGGGAGCGAGCAGGCCGGCCAACCTGGCACTCGGTGCGGGGCGGGAGGAGGTGGGCCGCGCCGCGGGGCGCAGCTCATCCAGGAGCGAGGCCAGCGCGGTGGGCTGGTCCGGGTACCACGATCCGGCCATGCGGGCGACGCGACATGTTGTCATGACATGCTCCAAGATCTCCAGCCTGGACGGGGGCAGGGCGCCAAGCGGCCCCGTGGATCAGGATTCGTCGCCGGCCGGCTGTCGCACCAGCAGCGAGGCGATCACGCCGCCCGCCAGGATGAGCAGGACGGCGCCCAGAAGATAGAGATTGAAGTGGCTGCCCAGCAGATCCCGCAGCCAGTGGGCGGCCAGCATCTTGACGCCCACCAAGGTAAGGACGAGGGAGAGCGAGACTCTCAGGTAACGGAAGGTGCGCAGCATGCCGGCCAGGGCGAAGAAGAGGCTGCGCAGCCCCAGGATGGCGAAGATGTTGCTGGTGAAGACGAGGAAGGGATCGGCCGTGATGGCGAAGATGGCCGGGATGGAGTCCACGGCGAAGACCACGTCCGCCGCCTCCACCACGATGAGGGCCAGGGCCAGGGGCGTGAGGACCAAGGCCCCCGTTTTGGCCGCCGCCATCACCGGGTCCGCGCCACCGCAGACCGGCAGCGCCGCCTCGGGGGAGCCGGCCCGCACCATGAAGTGCTGACCGTAGAAGCGCGTGCTCACCGGGAAGAAGCGGCGGGCGGTGCGCACCAGGATGTTGGACTCGAGGTCCGTCTCCTCGTCCTTGGCAAGGAGCATCTTGATGCCGGTGAAGACGAGGAAGGCGCCGAAGAGGTAGAGGATCCAGTGGAAGCGTGCCACCAGACCGGCTCCGATGGCGATCATCAGGCCGCGCAACACCATGGCGGCCAGGATGCCCCAGAAGAGGACGCGGTGCTGGAGGACGGCGGGCACGGCGAAGAAGCCCAGGATCAAGGCGATGACGAAGAGGTTGTCCATGCTGAGGGACTCTTCGATCAAGTAGCCGGTGATGTACTTGATGCTGGCCAGATGGCCCGTGTTGAGCAGGCCGTCCACCGGGTCGATGGTGGTGCCCAGACCCTGCCAGTGGTGGTCGTAGGCGAAGTAGATGAACACGGTGAAGCTGAGGGCGAGACTGATCCAGAAGGCGGCCCAGCCCAGGGCCTCACGCACGGAAATGACATGGGCCTTCCGGTGGAAGACGCCCAGGTCCAGCACCAGCATGGCGACGACGAAGACGATGAAGCCCGTGTAGATCCAGAACATGTGGGTTCCCTGGAACGGCTCAGGCGCCGGGTCGACGGATCAGCTGGCGGCGGTCGGGACCGTTGGAGACCCAGCCGATGGGAGTGGCCAGATCCTCCTCCAGCCAGGCCAAGTAGCGTCGTGCCGGGGAGGGCAGCTCGTCCCAAGCGCCGGCTGCGGCGCTGTCCGTCCAGCCAGGAAAACCTTGCCACACCGGCGTGACGCCGGATTCGAGGCGGCGCAGATCCTCCGGCATCTCGTCGTGGCGCCGGCCCTCCAGCTCATAAGCCACCGCGGCGCGCACCTCCTCCTGACCGTCCAGCACGTCCAGCTTGGTCAGGGCCAGCTCCGTGAACCCGTTGAGGCGGCAGGCGTAGCGGGCGGCCACCGCGTCGAACCAGCCGCAGCGGCGGGGACGTCCGGTGGTGGCGCCGAACTCGCCGGCCTGGGTGCGGAAGGCGTCGGCGAAGGGGCCGGGGGGGAACTCGGTGGGAAAGGGGCCGTTGCCCACGCGGGTGGCGTAGACTTTGCAGATGCCGATCACCTGGTCGATCTGGCGCAGGGGCACGCCGCCGCCCGTGCAGGCCCCGCCCGCCGAAGGATGGGTGGATGTGACATAGGGGTAGGTCCCCCAGTCCAGATCCAGCATGGCGCCCTGGGCGCCTTCCATCAGCACCCGGCCGCCTCGTTGCAGGACCTCGTGCAGAAGGACCTGGGTGTCCGCCACGAAGGGAGCCAATCCCAGGGCGGCCTGGGCGCAGGCTGCATCCACTTCGGCGCGGGGCAGCGGCTCGGCGCCGAGGGTCGCCAACTCGGCGTTGGCGCGCTCCAGGCCGGCGGCCACCTGGCCGCGACGGGCCGGATCCAGCAGGTCCCCCAGGCGCACGCCCCGGCGGCCGGCCTTGTCCATGGCGCAGGGACCCATGCCGCGCCCGGTGGTGCCGATGGCGCCGCCCGTGGAGTCCAGGGCCGCCTCGCGGGCCCGGTCCAGGCGGCGGTGCCAGGGCATGATGAGGTGGCAGGAGGGTGAGACGCGCAGGCGGTCCAGGTCCACGCCCTGAGCGGCCAGCATGGCCAGCTCGTCCAGCAACTCCCAGGGGTCGAGCAGGACGCCGGGGCTGATCAGGCAGGACACGCTGGTGTGGAGGATGCCGGTGGGGACCTGATGCAGGACGATGCGCCGGCCATCGGCGATCACCGTGTGGCCGGCGTTGGGACCGCCCTGGTAGCGGACCACCATCTGCAGGCCGGGCGCCAGGGCGTCGATGATCTTGCCCTTGCCCTCATCGCCCCACTGGGCGCCGATCAAGACGGTGACGGGCATGCCTTCCTCGAAGAAAAAGGCTCCGGCGGCAACCGGAGCCCAGATGGATGCGGATCTCCCGGGCCCGGACGCGCCGCCGTCCGGGGGGCGCTCATTTGCTCAGGGCCAGCTTGGCGGCGCGCCGGTCATGCCATTCGATCAGGATGGGGGCTGCGATGAACACGGACGAGTAGGTGCCGGTGAGGACTCCGATGAGCAGGGCCACCGCCATCGTCGTCAAGGTCTGGCCGCCGAAAAAGATGAGGATGACCACCGAGATGATGGTGGTGGCTCCTGTCAGCACGGTGCGGCTCAAGGTCTGGTTGATGGCGTCGTTGACCACCTTGGTGTAGGGCGCTCCCCGCTGCTTCTTCACTTGTTCCCGGATGCGGTCGTAGACGACGATCGTGTCGTTGATGGAGTAGCCCACCAGGGTGAGGATGGCGGCCAGCACGGCCAAGCTGAATTGGAGGCCGAAGAGGCTGAAGAAGAGCAGGACGACGAAGACGTCGTGCAGCGTGGCCACGATGGCGCCCACTGAATAGATGAACTCGAAACGCACGCTGACGTAGATGACAAGCAGGATGGAGACCCAGATGGTGGACCAGATGGCCGCCCGGGTCAGCTCCTTGCCCACCCGCGGCCCGATGTTGTGCATGGAACGCAGCTCGAAGGCGTTGCCGGGAAAGGCGCTGGCGAAGGCGGCGTCGACCAGGGAGCGCACGGTTTCCGCATCCGCCGTCTGCAGCTTGACCATCCAGTCGGGGTGGGCCAGATCCTCCGAGCGCAGGGTGGTCACCTCCGCCTCCAGGCCGCCCGCGGACAGGGCGCCGCGCAGCTGTCCCTCCGTCATGGGGCCGTTGAAGCGGTATTGCAGCTCCAGACCGCCGGTGAAATCGATCGTCTTGTTGTAGCCGCGGAAGATGGCCAGCAGCAGGCTGATCACCAGCAGGATCAGCGAGATCGTGATCCAGATCTTGCGCTTGCCGACGAAATCGATGTTGGGCGTCGAGAAGAACTCAAGCATGGCGCAACCTCAGATGCTCAGCCGCGTGGCGCGGTCGTAATTGGTGAAGCGATCGAAGAGCAGACGGGTCAGGAAGATGGCCGTGTACAGGTTCGCCGCGATGCCGATCATGAGGGTCAAGGCGAAGCCGCGGATGGGTCCCGATCCGAACTGGTAGAGCACCACGCCGGCAATCAGGGTGGTGACGTTGGAGTCCACGATGGCGGACAGGGCATTGGAGTAACCCGCGTCCACGGCGGCGCGCACGGTCCGTCCGCGCTTCAGCTCCTCCCGGATGCGCTCCAGGATGAGGATGTTGGCGTCCACCGCCATGCCGATGGTGAGCACGATGCCGGCGATGCCGGGCAGGGTCAAGGTGGCGTGGAAGCCCGCCAGCGCGGCCATCATGAAGATCATGTTGGCGACCAGGGCGGCCACGGCATTGATGCCGGACTTCTTGTAGTAGACCAGCATGAAAAGGGTGGTGAAGAGGAAGGCGAGCGCTGCGGAGAACGCTCCCTGGCGCAGGCTCTCGCTGCCCAGGCTGGGACCCACGGTGCGTTCCTCCACCGACTTGACGGTGGAGGGCAGGGCGCCGTGCTTGAGGAGGTTGGCCAGCTCCTTGGCCTCCTCGATGCTTTCGAGACCCTCGATGATGGCGCGGCCATTGGGGATCTTGCTGCGGATGTTGGGCGCCATGAAGACGCGGTTGTCCAGCACGATGGCCAGGCGCCGGCCCACGTTGTCGCCCGTGATGCGGGCGAAGCGGCGGGCGCCGTCCCTCGTCATGGACATCTCGACAATGGCGGCGCCGGCGTTGACGCCCTGGCCGCCCTGGTTGATGTTGACACCGGCGTTTTCCAGGGCCTTGCCCGTCAGTTCAGCCTCGCGGTGAACCAGGAACAACTCCGAGAACTTTTGGCCGCCCAGGTCCTCCAGCTTGCCCAGGATGAATTGCTTGTCGGGCGGGATGACGGCCTGCACGGCGGGTTGTGCAAGCACGGCCAGAACGCGTTCGCGGTTGGCCTCGGCAACGAGCACGCTGTTGCGGCCCGGGAAGACCGTGAGCAGCTCGAAGAAGGTGCTGGCCTGGCTGCCGGGGGTGGTGGCGGACTCCTGCTCTGTGCGCGCAGCCAGGGGATCGAAGACCTCGCTGTCGGGATCGTCCGCCGCGACCTGGGCGACTTCGGCCGCCACCGCAGCCGTGTCCACAGGTGCGGCCTGGGCCAGGGCGCTGTCCGGCAGGACGGGCAGCTCGCCTTTGACGGCGCCGTTGACCGCCTCCAGGACCTGGTTGGTGCGGGTGACCTCCTCCACCATCTTGAACTCGAGGAGGGCCGTGCGGCCAATCATGCGGCGGGCCGCCTCGGGATCGCTCACGCCGGCCAGCTCCACCACGATGCGGCGCTGGCCCTGCTTGGTGATGGAGGGTTCCTGCAGTCCCGAGCCGTCCACGCGGTTGCGCAGGATGACCAGGGAGTTGTCGATGGCATCGACGGATTGCTGCTTGAGGATCGCAAGAATCTCGGAGTTGGACTGTCGGCGCTCCCCGTAGTATTCGCTCAGTTGGACGTCGGAAAACTCCTGTTCGAATATCTGCCAGAAATCCGTGCTGGCGTCCAGCTTCGCCGCCACCCGGTTCAAGCGCTCCGCGAAGCGGGCATCGGGCGTGCGGGCCAAGCCCTTGGCCAACTCGACGAGGTCCACTTCGAGGACCATGTGCATGCCGCCCTGCAAGTCCAGGCCGCGCTTGATGGCCTTTTGCCGAAGCTCGACCTGGGCATTGGCATCCATGGCCTTCAGTCTGTCGTCCCCGATCATCGACAAACGGATGGTCGGATACAGTTTCCAAAGGGCGAGGGCCAGGATGACGCCGAAAATGATCCAGCGTAGCTTGTTGTTGTGCTGTTCCATGGTGATGGAAAGCTCCTTCATCGTCAGATGAGCGATTTTGCGCAAACCTTGAAGTTAGAATCGACCCACCCAAGATGCAATGAGCACATCTGGCCAAATGAAGCGATGAAAATTGGGTCGCGCCGAGTGGATATACATAACAAGTCTTGGGCCATTTTGTTGCTACGAATTTGTGCGAATCCTTGAACTCTACGATTTGGATGGGCTTGCCGAGTGTATCCAAATCTCGGAGATGGCAGGGAGTCTGTCGAGCTTGGGCCTTCGATGGGATTCGCGTCCATGTCGAGGTTGGTTTCCCGGAGATTTCGCGGCGCAACTTGGTGGATGTGCAAGGAAGCTGTGGAAGGCCCAGGCCGACAAGGGTGATGAGGACCGCGAAGTGGTCAAGTCCGACAGATTCCTGAGAGGGACTTTGAGACGGGGAGCCCTGGTCAAGGCGGGACTTCGTTGGCGGGTTGTCCTCGGGATTCGCAAGTAGGAACGCCGTGCGCGGAGACCACGTCCGACCGGCCGCCAGGCGGCGGCCTCGTTACGGCGGATGGAGGTGGTTTGACCGCGCGTGAATTTTCCTTACGTTCTCCCCCGCCAATACACGAAGATGTGAGGATTCGTTTGGAAGAACCCCGATTCCGCGATTCACATCAAGAGCTTGACAACACCAGTCTGCCGGCCGTTGCAACCGCGCCGCCGTGGCATCAGCGGGTCCTGAGCCTGGCCGTGGTGGGCGCCCTGATTCTCCTGGGCATCCGTTTCCAGCAGGACTTCAACGCTGAGCGTGTCCTGCGTGAGAACGACCAGTTGCATCGCAGCCTGGAAGAAGCTCTTGCCAATGTGAAACACCTGCGATTGTCCGTGGACTCCCTCCATTCCATGGACCGTGAGATCCGCCAGCTGGCCAAGCTTGAACCCATTCCCGACGAAGTGCGCCGCATGGGCGTGGGGGGGGCCCTCTACGAGTCCACCATGCCGGGCATCAGTTTCCAGGCCAAGAGCGAGCTGGCCCAGCTGGAGCGGGAAACCCGGCTGCTCCAGGCGTCACTCAGCCGGGCCCGGGAGCTGGTCTTCCTCCAGGTGGACCGCATGCGGCGGCTGCCCTCCATCGTGCCGGTGGCCGATGGAGAGATCAGCAGCCGCTTCGGATTCCGCGAGGATCCCTTCAACGGGGCCTGGCGCATGCACGAAGGCATGGATTTCCAGGCCCGCCTTGGCACGCCGGTGCTGGCCACGGCCGACGGCGTGGTGCAGGACCGCGGCCGCGAGGCTGGATTCGGCCTGGTGGTGCGGCTGGACCATGGGGACGGCATGCAGACCCTTTACGGGCACCTCTCGCGCATCCGGGTCGTGGTGGGACAGCAGGTGCGTCGCGGCGACCACATCGGCGATGTGGGCAGCACCGGCCGCAGCACGTCGGCCCATCTCCACTATGAAGTGCATCGGCAAGGGCGCCCGCTGAATCCCGAACCATTTGTCATGCATGAATTGGCGGCCTTGGATTGATGAAGGCCTTCACACCAGATCCGCACCAAATCGGCGCCGCCCTCCGCGGCGCTTTTCTTGTGGCGGCTATCTGATGTCGGTCCCGCTCCTGTCCGTGGAGATCTGCCTGGGGGGAAGCCGTCCTGTCCTGCCGGCCAACCTGGCTGCCGCCCGGGCAGGCGGCGCGGCGCGAGTGGAGCTGTGCTCGGGCCTGGCCGTCGGGGGACTGACTCCCGCCCGCTGGCAGGTGGAAGCGGCGGCGGGTCTGCTGCACGGAGGCCCCGAGTTGGTGGTGCTCCTCCGTCCGCGGCCGGACTTCAGGCTGGGTCCGCGCGATGTGGAGAGCCTGGCGCGCCGGATGTCCCATGCCGCCCTGCTGGGGGCGGGCGGCGTAGCCCTGGGCGCCCTGCGCGGGAAGGAACTCGATCGTCCGGTCATGGCAGCCCTGGTGCGCATCGCCCACGAGCTGGGGCTGCGGGTCACCTGCCATCGCGCCTTCGATGGGGTGGAGGATCGGCAGGGAGCCCAGGAAATGCTGATCGACCTGGGGATGGACCGTCTGCTGACCAGCGGCTGCGTTTGGGAAAGCGGCGGCTCCGCCCTGGACGGAATGCCGGTCCTGCGTCAAGCATTGGTCGCCGCCGCCGGACGCATGGAACTGGTGGTTGCGGGCCGCCTCCACCCCGGCATGGTCCCCGACCTCCAGCAGGCCCTGGGTGGGCGCGGCTATTCTTTGCACGCCTGCTCAGGCGTCCTGCGCCGGCGCCGGGTGGATGAAGCGCGGGTGCGGCAGCTTGTGCTGGCAGCCTCCTGACAAATCATGACACAAATGGCGAGTTCACCTGACATCATGACAGTCTTTCTGCCATAATCGCATGCGCTGACAGATCCCCACCCCGGATTTCTTCGTCGACCATCCCTGACTCAGCGGAAAGCTATTGATGAACAGGCGGATGCAAAACTGGCATCGGGCTTGCTTATTCCCTTGGCGTTCGCCGATGCACAGAGCATCGAGTCAATCGAAACAGGAAAAATTGCATAGAAA
Organism: bacterium; assembly: GCA_030685015.1. NCBI lineage: Bacteria > bacterium. The sequence continues at coordinate 9,702 of JAUXWS010000002.1, read as the reverse complement.
GGAGATTCGCCATGTTCTTCAACACACTTCTCCCCGCCTCCCTCCATCGGGAGATTGCCCGCAGCTTCGCGCAGCCCTCCGTGGCCACGCCTTCCATCGGCCACCTCATCCGTGGCGAGGTGATCGAGCGCGAGCACCACTGGGAGCTGAACCTGGATCTGCCGGGCCTGGATCGCGAGGACGTGGAAATCCTCGTGGAAGGCAACGAGTTGGTGATCAAGGGTGTTCACAACCGTGAGGCCCTGGGCGAGAGAGATCGGGTGGAGTATTCCAGCCGCCTCTTCGGCAGTTTCGAGCGCCGCTACCGCCTGTCGGACGAGATCAATCTGGAGAAGGTGTCCGCCCACATGGACAAGGGGGTGCTGCGCATCATCCTGTCCAAGGCCGACCAGGCCCTGCCCCGCAAGGTCGACATCCAGATCAGCGGAGCTTCTTCCTCTTCCTGAATGATGTGTGGTGATGATGTGAAGCGGCGGCCGGCGGATCCCCGCCGGCCGCCGGGGGTTCCCCTGGGGGACCCTCCACGGGACCGGACGCTCTGAGATTCCGACAATAGATCCGCTCAGCAACGCGTGGGACATGGGCGGAGGCCCGTCGGCCTGGGTCGGCGGGCTTTTTCACTCCAAGGACGGTCCGGCCCCCGACGGTTGCCCTACTTCGCCTCCAGCCAGCATGCACCCATGGCCGGCTCCGCCACGAGGGGGACCTGCAGGGGTACAACCGACTCCATCTCGCGGCGGATCTCCGCCATGAAGCGCGGCGCCTCCTCGCGCGGGGCCTCGAAGAGCAGCTCGTCGTGGACCTGCGAAATCATGCGCAGGCCGCGCAGGTCGCCGCCCAGGCGGGCATCGATGTTCAGCATGGCCAGCTTGATCAAATCGGCGGCGCTGCCCTGGATGGGCGTGTTGACGGCGATCCGCTCCGTGCCCTCGCGCAGTTGGCGGTTGGCGCTCTTCAAGTCGGGCAGGTAGCGGCGGCGGCCGAAGATGTTCTCGACGTATCCCCGCTCGCGGGCCTCCTCGATCAAGCGGCTGGACCAGTCCTTCACGCCGCGGTAGAGGGTGAAGTAGTCCTCGATGAAGCGTTTGGCCTCGCCTTGCGAGATGCCCAGGTTGCCGGCCAGGGCGAAGGCCCCCATCCCGTAGATCACCCCGAAGTTGACCACCTTCGCCTGCCGCCGCATGTCGGCGTCCACGGCGGACTCGGCCACGTGGAAGATGCCCGCCGCCGTGCGGGCGTGGATGTCCGCCCCGTCGCGGAAGGCGCCGATCAGCTCGGCATCCCCGCTGATGTGGGCCAGCAGCCGGAGTTCGATCTGGCTGTAGTCGACGTCGATCAGGATCTGGCCCGGGCCATCCGCCACGAAGGCCCGGCGGATGCGGCGACCCCAATCGGTCCGAATGGGAATGTTCTGCAGGTTGGGATCGGTGCTGCTCAAGCGGCCCGTGGCGGCAATGGTCTGGTTGAAGTTGGTGTGGACGCGTCCCGTGCGCGGATTGACCATCAGCGGCAGGGCGTCGCTGTAAGTCCCCTTCAGCTTGGCCAGCTGGCGATACTCAAGCAAGAGGCGCGGCAGGGCGTCCTCGGCGGCCAGCCGCTCCAGTTCGTCCACGTCGGTGGACCAGCCGCTGGCCGTCTTGCGGCCTGGCTTGAGGCGCAGCTTCTCATAAAGGATGACCGCCAGCTGGCGCGGTGAATTGAGGTTGAAGGCCTCGCCGGCCAGGGCGTGGATCTCCGCTTCGAGGACGACCATGCGCTCGGCCAGCTCCTTCGACAGATCCTGCAATTGGACGCGGTCGATCTTGACGCCCGCCTGCTCCATGCGGGCCAGCACGGCGAGCATGGGCAGATCGATGCGCCGGTAGAGCGCGTCCAGCCCCGCCTCGCGCAACTCCTTCTCCAGCAAGGGCCACAGCTGCCGCACGCAATCGGCGTCCTCGCAGGCGTACTCGGCGATCTTCTCCAGGGGCACATCGGCCATGCTGATCTGCTTGGCCCCGCTGCCGATCAGATCGCTGGTGGGAATCTTGGCCAGGCCCAGATGCTGGAGTGAGAGCGAATCCAGATCGTGGCGCCGGCCGGCCGGCCGCAGGACGTAAGAGGCCAGCATGGTGTCGAAGACCACGCCGCGCACCGTCACGCCATGCTGGGCGAGAACGTTGAGGTCATACTTGGCGTTCTGGCCCAGCTTGGGGTGGTCGGCCGCCTCATACCAGGGACGGAGCCGCGCCAGCACCCAGGCCAGCTCGTCCGCCGCCTCCGCCGTGTCGAACAATCCACCGCCGGCACCCTCTCCCGCACCGTCCTTGAGGCGCGCCGGCAGGTACCACGCCTCCCCGGCCCGCCAGGAGAAGGAGAAACCGACGATGGAACACTGGTGGGCGTCCAGGCCCGTCGTCTCCAGATCGAAGGCGCAGGGCTCCGTCCGCGTCTCGGCCAGAAGGCGGGTGGCGAAGGCCTCGACCTCGGCGCGGGTGGCGACCGTGTGATACAAGCGCGTCGGGGACGGCGACGCGTCGGTGTCGCCGACGGCCGGCGCCGGGGGGAAGGACGGGGCGCCGCCTCCCTCCAGCGCCGCGAAGTGCTGCATGGCCATGCGCAGCCCCAGTTCCCCCAGCCGCTTGAGGAAGGTCTGGCTACCCCAGGCCGGCGCCGGCAGGCGCAAGGGGTCGAAAGCGCAGGGCACCTGGCAGTCGATGGTGACAAGACGTTTCGAGAGGTAGGCCAGGTCGCGGTTGTTCTCCAGCTTGGCGCGCACGGCCTTCTGGCCCAGCTCCGCCAGGTTGGCGTAGACGCCGTCCAGGTCGCCGAAACGTCCCACCAGGTCGGCCGCCGTCTTGATGCCGACGCCGGGCACCCCGGGCACGTTGTCGGAGCTGTCACCCATCAGGGCCAGCACGTCGACGACCTGGCCCGGTGCGACCCCGAACTTCTCGCGCACGCGCTCCTCGCCCACCAGGTCGACTTCGCCCCCCTTCTGCGGCGTGAAGAGGAAGATGCCCGGCTGCACGATCTGCATCAGGTCCTTGTCCGCGGTCAGGACGAAGACCTCCCAGCCCTGGCGCCGCGCCTCCTGGGCGCAGGTGCCCAGCAGATCGTCCGCCTCCCAGCCCTCCAGCCGCATGGCGGGCAGGCCGGCCAGTTCCAGCAGATCGAAGAGGACGGGGAGCTGGGCGGCCATCTCGGCCGGCATGGGCGGCCGGTTGGCCTTGTAGGCGGGATAGAGCTGGTGCCGGAACGTGGGCGCCGGCGTGTCGGTGGTGACCACCACCGCGCTGGGCGCCTCGCTGCGGATGAGGCGGGCCAGGGTCAACATCACGCCGTTGATGCCGCTCACCACCAAGCCGTCCCCGGTGGTCAGATGATGCCGCTCCATGGCCATGTGCGATTTGAAGAAGACCGACATCAGGTCGATGAGGAAGAGCTTGCGCATGGGGCCTTTCCGGTGGGTTGATGGCTGGCGACGCGCAGAAGATGGCGGATGCGCGGGATGGATGGAAGATCCCGGGCGCGGCGTCCGACCGACTCCTGGCCAAATAAAAAGGGGGCCGCGGCCCCCTGCTTGCATGCTCGTCGATCAAGGGGATCAGAAACGGTATCCGATCGAGAAGCGGGCATAGCCGCCCGACAGGTTGTAGGAGATCGGCTTGGGGGCGCCCCATTGCAGGTCCGGATCATTGAGATCCAGGGGCTCCGAGAAGGGCGGCAGGCCGATGGCCTGGCGCAGGGCGTTGTCCCGCTGGTACTGCAGCGAGGCGGAGATGAGCGGGGCGAACTCGTAGCGCGTGTCCGGCTCGCCCACAAGGGGAAGCTCCACCATCTCGCCGGTGGGGCTGCGGAAGAGCTGGGTGGTCTCGCCGTCCAGCTTGTCGAAATTCATGTGGTTGTAACCCAGGTCAAGGAAGAGGCTGACCGGCCCCAGCTCCACCTCGGTGCCGAGGAAGAGGCGGCCCGTCAGCGCGGACCCGTCGTAGGCGGCTTCGATGGAGTGCTGGACCACTTCCTTGTTGAAGAGCGGATCGGTTTCGAAGAAGGAGTTGCTCTTCTGGATGTAGGTCCCCGTCGACTCGATGTTGCCCAGGCCCAGCCCCAGCCCGACATGGGCGTGGAGGGGCAGGTTGAGGTCCTTCAAGCTGTACCGGCAGGTGGCCATCACGTTGCTGACGTCCACGCGTTCCTCGGCGAAGATGGACGGCGTGAAACCTGTGCCGATGGAGAAGCGGAAGAGGTTGGACGTGGCCGTGGCGCCCGCCGTGTACTCCAAGCCCGCCATCAAGCGGCTGTGGGGCCACGTGATCCAGGTGCGCTCCACCGTCAGGCCCATGTCCGGACGGTTTTTCAGGGACTTCACCCGCAGATAGGGCGCCCAGTTGCCGAAGTTGACGTTTTCCCCCTGGGCATCAGTCACCCAGGTGCCGTTCTGGCCGAAGTACTCGTTCATGCCGCTGATGTGGTTGTTGAGGTCCTCCAGGCCGGACATGTGGTCCAGACCGCCATGGAAGCGGATGGTGAACCCCGACAAGAGGCCACTGGATGGCTGGGCCAGGGCGGCGGCCGAGAGCAACAAGGTGGTCGCCAACAACTTTGACACGTGCGGCATGGATCCTCCGAGGTTGCGGACAAGCGCCATCAAAGTAGGAAGGCCCCCTTCGGCTGTCAACCGAGCGACAGGGACAATCCGGGCGGAGCAAGGATCGTGCCGGGATGGGCTGATCACGCCAGCTGCCGGCAGATCTCCTTCACCATCTGGTCGAATATTTCCGCATAGGCCGGATCCGTCAGCACGATGGGCTGGCCCAGATCCCCACCCTCCCGGATGCGGATGTCGATGGGCAACTCGGCCAGGAGGGGGACCTGCTGCCGCTCCGCCTCGCGGACGCCGCCGCCCTGGCCGAAGATGTGGAAGCGCCGGCCGGTGTCCGGGCACTGGAACCAGCTCATGTTCTCCACCAGCCCGAGGATGGGCACGCCCACCTTGCGGAACATGGTCACCGCCTTGCGCGCGTCGATCAGCGCCACTTCCTGCGGCGTGGTGACGACCACGACCCCCGACAGCTTGACGCGCTGCGCCATGGTAAGCTGGGCATCGCCCGTGCCGGGCGGCATGTCGACCACCATGAAATCCAGCTCCGGCCAGCTCACGTCCTGCATGAGCTGGGTGAGGGCCTGCATGACCATGGGACCGCGCCAGATCATGGCCGCGTCCTCTTCGATGAGATGGCCGATGCTGAGCATGTGGACCCCGTGCGCCTCCAACGGGATGATCTTGTCGTCCTGCACGAAGGGACGCTCCAGATTGCCCATGATGAGCTGGATGCTGGGGCCGTAGATGTCGGCGTCGAGCAGACCCGTCCGGTAGCCTGCCGCCGCCAGGGCCACCGCCAGGTTGGAGGCGACGGCGGACTTGCCCACCCCGCCCTTGCCCGAGGCGACGGCGACGACGTGCCGCACCTGGCTGAGCAGTTTGGGCAGGGTGTTGGGATCGGGTGCGCCCTGGCCGTGCGCATGGCCGTGGCCGCCCTCGCCGCCGGAAGAAGCGCCGGTGAGGCGGGTGATGACCTGGAGACGTCCGGGCAGGACGGGTGCCAGCACGGCGCGGACGGCGGCATCCAGCCGCCCGGGGAGGGCGGGATCCTTGCTGGCCACTGCCAGATGGATATCCACGCCATCGGGCAGGATCTCCACATCCTGCACCATGCCGAAGGAGACCAGATCCCGGTTGAGACCGGGGTAGTTGACCTGCTTGAGCAGGGACATGACTTCGTCGCGCGTCACGCTCATGGGACGGACACCGCCTTTCCATGTTGCTTCCGGCCGGGCCTGTCCATTCATTCCCACAGCCTGGTGGCGGGTTGCCGGAGTGGGTCCGCCCAATGGAACCTGGATGGCGACCCCTCGTGTTGGAGCGCCTGTCCTCGGCGAAGGATGCCGGTTGGCATGAACTTACATTTCGGTGCATGACCATGACAGCACAACAGGCCGCCCAGGCCGGCCAATTGGCCCTTGATTGGCCGGATGCGTTGAGCACAAGCGAGATAGCCTTTCGCTTGCGGGAACAGGACCGCAACCTGGGCACCCTCTTGCCGCCCGAGGTGGAGGTGCGCAGCCGCCGGAACCGCAGCACCTTGGGCAGCCTGCGCTTGAGCCGGGACAAGCCGTCGGTCTGGCGCTTCACGGTGGCGGCCGACCTGTTGGAGCGGGATCCGCAGGCCGCCCTCGACCTGGGACTGCTTCTGCTGCATCGGGCCCGGCGCCAGCCGCCGCCCGAGGCGCTTCGCATCCGCTTGGCTGGCCTGCGGGCCGGTTGGGAGTCTCCGCGGGGGCGAAGGCCTCGGGGCCTGCTGGAGGACCCGGCGCTGCCCGCCCGCCTGGCGGCCGTCCAGGAGCGGAGCGCCCTGGGGTTGCCGCCGGGCGGGTTGCCGGGAATTGTCTGGGTGGACAGCGCCAGCCGCCGGGTGATGGGCCGCTATGACAGCCGCGCCCGCCGCATCGAACTGCACCTGGCCTTGCGCGATCCGGCCGTCCCGGACCACGTCCTGGACAACCTCATCTTCCATGAGCTGCTGCATGCCGTGCTGGCGCCCAAGGTGGAGGGATCCCGCCTGGTCCATCACCACGCCGAGTTTCGCCGGCGCGAGAAGGCCTTTCCCGCCTTCGGCCAGGCCGAGGCCTGGTCGCGCGACCAATGGCCCCGCCATGTGGCCCGCCACCTGAGACGCCGCCGCACGGGTTGACCTCCCCGCCGGCCTCTTCTCGCCAAGCCCTTGTGACGATGGACAAGGTTCCCGCCCGGTAGAACACTGTCGGGAATTGAACAGCTCCGGCGGAAATCATGCAGGCAGCTTCATAATGCAGAACTTATGGGGGCGGCGGCACTCAGTTTTTGCGTGTGAGGGGCAAGGAGTTCACACAATTGTCAGGGAGTCCGGACGGATTGGCCCGCAGCTTGCTCAAACCCTTCCCGAGCGCGGCCCCCAACCGGCGCATGCCCTGAAGCCTGAACACAATGGAGTACGCCATGACTGCGGATCGCAAGTTGATGCGCGCCTTGAATCGACGGAAGTTCCTGGGCCTGCCCACGGACATGTTGTTTTCCAGTCCGCTCTTCCTGCTTCTGCTGGTGCTGTTCATCATGATCTTCTGACCATCATCCGCTCTCTCCCCGGCGAGCGTCGCTCGCTGACTTGGCTTAGTTGGGCCGGCGCCTGCCGGCCCTTCTCCTTTTTACGGGCGGTGTCCGCCGAAGTCCAGTTGGCAAGACGATGATTCCGCTTGAAAGATCTGCATTGAATTAGCATACTGAGGCACATGAGAACTACACTGAATATCGACGACCAGCTTCTAAGCCAGGCCTCGAAGCTCACCGGCATTTCCGAAAAGACTTCGCTCATCAGGTTGGGTCTTGAAGCGCTCATCGCGCTTGAGAGCGCCCGTCGACTTGCCTTGCTTGGTGGATCTGAGAAGAATCTTCAGATCATTCCGCGCCGACGCTCCGAAGCCATTCAATGACGCTGGTCGATACATCTGTTTGGATTGATCACCTTCGTAGAGTGAATGATCAACTTGTGCAGTTGCTCAACGCGGGGTTGGTTCTCCATCACCCTCTCGTTTTTGCTGAGCTTGCATGTGGTAACCTCAGCAATCGCCTAGAGATCCTGGGTCTCCTTTCTACATTACCGCAGGCACGTATTACTGAATACGATGAGACGATCCAGTTCATGGAATCAAGAAAGCTTTTTGGGTTGGGGCTGGGATGGATCGATATCAATCTCCTTGCTTCAGCTCAATTGACAGGATGTCGGCTCTGGACTTATGATAAAGCGCTTGTTCGTGCTGCTGAGGGTCTTGGATTAGTCAATGAATAGCTAATGGCTTGCTAACTCTGCTTGCAGCCGACGGCATCGCCTGTCACGCCGCTTGCTGATGTTGCGAAAAGGACTCGAAGTGGACGAAGGCAAGCGCCGCGCCAGGCGCGCCGCGGCTGAAGCCAACGTTAGGCAAACTAGCTGGAGACAATTCTAAATGACAAACCTTGAGGCTCAAATGAGGACAATCACGACGATCGTAACTTGCGTGCTGTTCTATGCTGGGTCGTGCTTGGCCGAAATCCCTAGGGATAGCACTAGAACAAGTGCCGATGGGAAGGGAATGTTTTGCTACCAAGAAGTTATTGAGATTGATACTCTGAGCCAAAATGAGCTTTATGCAAGAGCCAAGTCTTGGATTGCTAACGCCTACCGCAGTGCGAATGATGTAATCCAACTAGATGATCCAGAAAAGGGGATCATTATTGCAAAGGGATTTACAAAGAACTATTGGAACACGAATGATCTGGATATTTACCACACACTGACGATCGAAATCAAGGAGGGCCGATACCGGTATACCTTTTCTGATTTCGTAATGCATTTTCCACTATTTCGAAATTCAGTTGCATCTTTCCCAGCAAGTGAAAAGCCAATGGAAGATGGTCGCGGAATGATAGGATATAAAAAGGTTCTAGAGAGAAGCGATAAAGAATTGAGGCTACTGATCGAGAACCTGAAGTCTGCTATGACAAGGTCATCGCTAGTCGGCGGAAGTGATTGGTGAAATGAATGAGCTTTAGAATTATGCTTGATCGATCTTGTTGCCTAACACTGCTTGCAGCCGACTTTGCGCCTGTCACGGCGCTTGCAGTCGGACGGGATAAGAAACGTCGGTAGGAGAAGGCAAGCGCCGCGCCAGGCGCGTCGCGGCTGAAGCCACCGTTAGCCAGACCGGATAACCTGCATCGGTCACAAGATTTCCATTGACATTGCTACGCCAATGACGTACTATGAGCCATGCGATTCGTAGAAACGCCGATCTTCACCCGGCTGGTCAAAGCCCTTGTCCCTGATGAGGATTACCGGACCTTGCAGATGGCTCTGATACTTCGGCCAGAGCAAGGCGCCCTCATTCAGGGATCTGGCGGGCTTCGCAAGATTCGTTGGGGTGGATCCGGTCGTGGTAGGAGCGGTGGCCTACGGATCATCTACTTCTGGGACAAAGAGCAAACAGCATTCTACATGCTTTTGGCGTATGCAAAGAACGAACAGGAAGACCTGACACCAGAACAGCTCCGAATTCTGAGTCGTTTGGTCAGAGAGGAATTCAAATGAAGCAGCGGGACTTCGACGATCTCGTCGAAAGCGTCAAGCAGGCTGGTAAAATCCGTCGGGGTGAATCAAAGCCGTCTCGCATCATTGCCTTCAAGCCTGCAGACATCAAGGATGTTCGGTTGACTCTGGGTAAGTCGCAGGTTGAGTTTGCTATGATGATCGGCGTAAGTGTCGCAACTCTACGCAATTGGGAACAGGGCCGGCGTACACCGGACGGCCCCGCCATGGCGTTACTCAAAGTGGCGGCAAAGAACCCAAAGGCTGTCGCCTCCGCCTTGAGCTAGCGCTCGACGAAACTGGCTAACAACTGCTTGCAGCCGACGGCTGCGCCTGTCACGCCGCTTGCTGGATGTTGTGAAAAGGACTCGAAGTGGACGAAGGCAAGCGCCGCGCCAGGCACGCCGCGGCTGAAGCCAACGTTATATAGACTGGCATTCTCTTTGAAGGCTGGGTTTGTGGTGGCGCCGGCGCCTAGTCTGCTCAGGCAGTGCCATGGGGGCGCAAGGCGCTGGCGGCCTTTGCGGGTCTCCCGGTTTATGCTGCTCTCTCGGCATAGGCA
>JAUXWS010000001.1 GCA_030685015.1 bacterium | reverse complement strand
CTATCCGCTTCTCCGGCCCACTAACTCACGCACAAAGATCATCTCAATAATAAGCTGTCCCAAACGGCCGGGAACTGACTGATGACAGTCAACGACTTCAAACCACAAAAATCAGACTCTTAATGGCCGGGCTAACAAGTTGTTAACGTGGCCCTTCATTCTGTCATTGCCTGTACAAAACCGAATCATGCACTGCGATACGACCAGCCTGCCAAATCTTTCACTCCTTGTAGCCGTAAGCGTAGTGCTTCCCTTTGATCGATTCAAGACATTTCTGTCTGCACTGAAATCTCTCGTGACGCACGCACATTCGGGTTTTGTCCTAATTCCCAGCCTTCGGATCCTTTCACGAATAGCCTTCCGCCGTTCGGGACGATCACGCTGCATCTTTTCTGGAGACTTGCTTCAGGTCGTCGAGGGCTGTCGCACATCCGCCTGCGGGCTCGCCCCAGGACGGCCTTGGGAAAGGAATGACGGAGGAACGTGGTCTTGCCCGAGCAGCGCTGGCCGGTCGTGAGCAGGGCGGGAAGGGCTCGCGCCTCCACACTGGAGTTGTGACGCCAGGATGCGTGCTGGTACATCATCAGTGACAATTCCAAAGTCTGACCTTCGAATTGTCAATGTGGACCTTCGAGATCGGCGCTTCGCCTACGAGGTCCAATAGTTGGGGGATTCCTTGGTCACCACCACGTCGTGGGGATGGCTCTCGCGCAGGCCGGCGGCGGTGATTTCCATCAGCCGCGTGTCGCGGCGGAAGCTGTCGATGTCCGGGCAGCCACAGTAGCCCATGCTGGCGCGCAGGCCACCCACCAGCTGATAGACCACGCCCGCCACCTTGCCCTTGTAGGCGACACGCCCCTCGATCCCCTCCGGCACCAGTTTCTGCTCCTCGCGCACACTGCCCTGGAAATAGCGGTCGCTGCTGCCGCGCTTCATGGCGCCCAGGCTGCCCATGCCGCGGTAGACCTTGAAGGAGCGGCCTTCGAAGAGGACCAGCTCGCCGGGGCTTTCCTCGCAGCCGGCGAAAAGGGAGCCCAGCATCACCGTCTCGGCGCCGGCGGCGATGGCCTTGGCGAAATCGCCCGAGTACTTCACCCCGCCGTCGGCGATGACCGGGATGCCGTGGCGCGCGGCCTCGGCGGCGCAGTCGAGGATGGCCGTCACCTGCGGCACGCCCACGCCGGCCACCACCCGCGTGGTGCAGATGCTGCCCGGCCCGATCCCCACCTTGACGGCGTCGGCGCCGGCCTCCGCCAGGGCGCGCACCGCCCCGGCCGTGGCCACGTTGCCGGCCACGATCTCCACCTCGGGTTGGAGGGCCTTCAGCTCCCGCACCATCTCCACCACCCCAAGGCTGTGGCCGTGGGCCGTGTCCACGCAGAGGACGTCCACCCCCGCCTCCACCAGGCGGGCGGCGCGCTCCACCTCGCGCGGACCCACGCCCACCGCGGCGCCGGCCAGAAGGCGGCCCTGCCCGTCCTTGGCGGCGTGGGGATGCTGCTTCTTCTTTTGGATGTCCTTCACCGTGATGAGGCCCACCAGCTCGCCGGCGCCGCCCGTCACCAGCAGCTTCTCGACTTTGTGTTGCTGCAGGATGCGCTCCGCCTCTTCGAGGGTGGTGCCATCCGGGGCGCAGACCAGGTTCTCCCGGGTCATGGCGGAGGCGATGGGCTGTCCCAGGTCGGTGAGGAAGCGCAGGTCCCGGTTGGTGAGAATGCCCACGAGGCGCCCATCGTCCACCACCGGGATGCCGCTGATGCGGTAGCGCGCCATCAGCTCCACCGCCTCCTGCAGCGTACGGCCGCTGGACATGGTGACCGGCCGGCGGATCATGCCCGATTCGGAGCGCTTCACCGTGTCCACCTGGGCGGCCTGCTCCTCCGGGCTGAGGTTCTTGTGGATGATGCCGATGCCACCCTCGCGGGCCATGGCGATGGCCATCTCGGCCTCGGTGACCGTGTCCATGGCGGCGCTGACGAGGGGGATGTTGAGGCGGATGCGCCGGGTGAGGCGCGTGCCCACCTGGGCCTGGGCGGGCAGGACGCCGGACTCGCGCGGCACCAGCAGCACGTCATCGAAGGTGAGGCCGCGGCCGATCAACTTGCTCATCTCCGCCTCCTCCTTCTTCCAACACTGCACCTGTGGTCATCCCGGCAAGGACCCGGTCTTTGGCTCGTCGTGCGTCACGTCCTGCGTTTTTCGGCGCAAGCGCCGCGCTACCTTGCCACCTTTCTTCTCGCGAGAAGAAAGGTGGCGCCAAAGAAGCGCTCTCCAAGACATGCAGGGCCCTAACTAGGCGGCCTCACGGCCGCCGTCGAACAGAGGGCCCTATCTCCTGATGCGAGTGCCATGGCACTTGGTTCAGCCTTCGGCTTCACCATCACATGGACCAAGCATCCTACGCGAAGCGACACTTCGCGGACTCGTTCCCTCTTTTCGGCCTCGTCACGCGGCGCGACGCCGGATCTTGCGGCGCAAGCGCCGCCACTTGCACCTTTCTTTCTCGGGCGAAAGAAAGGTGCCCAAAGAAAGCCCTCTCCAAGACATCACCGGCCCTAACTAGCCCGCCTCACGGCGGGCGTCGGACAGAGGGCCGCATCAAGTGAATCGACAACCCATGTTCTCGGTTCAGGCCGTGGCCAACCGCAGGTTGGCCCGCGGCCTTCACCTCAGGAGTCCACCTTCCCCCTGCCAGGGGGAAGGCCGGGATGGGGGTTTGCCCCAAGGTCCCTGCTTTCGGCCTCGTCGCACGTCGCCACGCCGGATCTTGCGGCGCCAGCTACTCGATGAAGCGCAGCAGCCGGCCGAAGCGGATCACCTGCCAGAACTCGTCCTTGACCTTCTCCGCGTCGAAGGAGAAGTAGATGATCCAGGCCTTGCCCACCACGTTCTCCTCGGGCACGAAACCCCAGTAGCGGCTGTCCGCGCTGCGATCGCGGTTGTCGCCCATCATGAAATAGTGGTTCTGCGAGAAGGTGTAGCTGGTGGCGGGCCGCCCGTCCACCAGGAAGCCGCCCTCCGGCGTGGTGGAGAGGCGCCGCCCCTCCTGCTCGATCGCCTCGCGGTAGAGGCGCCAGTGCTCGGGCGTCAGCTCGATGGTCATGTCCCGGGCGGGGACGAGGGCCGGCCCCCACTGGTCCTTGTTCCAACCGCTGCCCAGCGGCCAGATGTAGACATCGTGGAAATCGGGCGGCAGCACCTGGCGCATGGCGAAGACCTGCCCGGGCATGGGCGGGAACTCCACCCCGTCCACCAGCGCATGCTTGTCTCGGACCTGGACGGTCTGGCCGGGACCGGCCACCATGCGCTTGATGTAGTTGGTGAGCGGATCCTTGGGGTAGCGGAAAACCATGATGTCGCCGGGCCGCGGATCGCGCAGGGGCGGCAACTCCAGGTAGGGCACGTCGAAGCCGAAGCGCGTGAAGGGGATGCCCACCCAGTCCGGCGTGCGCATGCCGTAGAGGAATTTGTTGACGAGGAGGAAGTCCCCCACCAGCAGCGTCCGTTCCATGGAGCCGGAAGGGATGCGGTAGGCCTCCACCACCATGGCGCGGAAGAAGAAGAGGAAGAGCACCATGGAGCCGATGAACTCGAGCCAGTAGCGGGCCGGCCCCTTGCGCGTCCGCTTGGCCTGCTCCTTCTGGCGGTGGGCCGTGCGGCGCGCCTTCCGCCATTGGCGCCAGGCCTTGGGCTGCAGCGGATTGTCGACCAAGGCCCAGCAGAGGGCGATGATGATCAGCCAGGGAATCCAGTTCATGCGTCCACCCAGTTGGCGCGGGCCGTCGGCCGGCTAGCGCTCGATCTTGAGCATGGCAAGGAAGGCCTCCTGGGGAATCTCCACGGTGCCAACCTGCTTCATGCGCTTCTTGCCCTCTTTCTGCTTCTCCAGCAGCTTGCGCTTGCGGCTGATGTCGCCCCCGTAACACTTGGCCGTCACGTTCTTGCGCATGGCCCTGACCGTCGTGCGGCTGATCACCTTGGTGCCCAGCGCCCCCTGGATGGCCACCTCGAAGAGCTGGCGGGGGATGAGTTCCTTCAGCTTGATGCACATCTTGTTGCCCCAGTCCCAGGCTTTGTCCACGTGCACGATCATGGAAAGGGCGTCCACCACCTCGCCGTTGATCATGATGTCCAGCCGCTTGAGCTGGCTCTGGCGGAAGTCCAGCAGCTCGTAATCGAAGGAGGCGTAGCCCCGCGAGATGGTCTTGAGGCGGTCGTAGAAGTCGAAGACGATCTCGGCCAGCGGGAACTCGTAGCTGAGCGAGGCCCGTGTCGTGTCCAGGTACTCGGTGGCCTTGAAGATGCCGCGGCGGTCCATGGACAGCTTCATGATGTTGCCGATGAATTCCACCGGCGTGATGATGGTCGCCTTGATGAAGGGCTCGCGCACCGATTCCAGCTTCTCCCCGCGGGGGAAGTCGGCCGGGTTGTCCACCACCTCCTCGCCCTTGCCCGGCTGCTGGACCAGGTACTCCACGTTGGGCATGGTGGTGATGATGTCCAGGTCGTACTCGCGGTCCAGCCGCTCCTGGATGATCTCCATGTGGAGCAGGCCAAGGAAGCCGCAGCGGAAGCCGAAGCCCAACGCCAGGCTGGTCTCCGGCGTGTAGACGAGAGCCGAGTCGTTGAGGCAGAGCCTGGCCAGCGCGTCGCGCAGCTCCTCGTAGTCATCCGCCGAGACGGGGTAGAGCCCGGAGAAGACCATGGGCTTGACCTCGTCGTAGCCCTCAAGGGCCTCCGTCGCGCCGCCGCGCTTCAAGGTGAGTGTGTCCCCCACCCGGGCGTCCTTGACGTCCTTGGAGCCCAGGATGACGTAGCCCACCTCGCCGGCCTGGAGGAGGCGCCCCGGCACGCGCTTGAGGGTGAGGGTGCCCACCTCGTCGATCTGGAACTCGCGGGGGATGTGCATGGAGCGCAGTTCGGCCCCGGCCGCCACCTGGCCGTCCACCACCCGCACGTAGCCCACGGCGCCGCGGTAGTTGTCGTAGAGCGAATCGAAGATGAGGGCGCGCAGGGGGGCCTCGAGCTTGCCCCGGGGAGCCGGCACGCGGCGGATGATCTCCTCGAGCAGCAGGTCGCAGTTCTGGCCGGTCTTGGCGCTGACCAGCACCACGTCCTCGGCCTCGCAGCCGATCAGCTCGGTGATCTGGTGGACGACCGTCTCCACCTGGGCGCCCGGCAGATCGATCTTGTTGACGACGGGAATGACCTCCAGGTCCTGGGCGACGGCGGCGTAGAGGTTGGCCAGGGTCTGCGCCTCGACGCCCTGGGCGGCGTCCACCACCAGCAGCGCCCCCTCGCAGGCGGCCAGGCTGCGGCTCACCTCGTAGGCGAAATCCACGTGGCCGGGCGTGTCGATCAGATTGAGCAGGTACTCCACGCCGTCGGCGGCCGTGTGGCGCATGGCGACAGGGTGGGCCTTGATGGTGATGCCGCGCTCCTGCTCCAGCTCCATGTCGTCCAGCACCTGCTTGCGGCTCTGCAGGGGCGGCAGGGTGCCGGTCAGCTCGAGCAGACGATCGGCAATGGTGGATTTGCCGTGGTCGATGTGGGCGATGATGCAGAAGTTGCGAATGCGTTCCTGCACCGGGACCTCTCTAATCAAGCAGCGGGACGCGGCCAACCGGTCCCGCTGCGCATGTGACGGCCTCTGACGCTGGCGGCGGTCCGCCGGTTCCCCGGGGACCCGCTACACGGCCATGATGTCCGTTTCCTTGACCCGGGTCAGCTCGTCGATCCGGCGGATGTGGGCGTCGGTGTGATCCTGCACCTCCTTGATCGCCCGCTTCTCGTCGTCCTCGCTGATCTCGCCCGCCTTGAGCGCCTTCTTCAGTTGCTCGTTGGCGTCGCGGCGCACGTTGCGCACGGCGATGCGCCCCTCTTCGGCCAGCTTGTGAACCTGCTTGACCAATTCCTTGCGGCGCTCCTCGGACAGCTCGGGAAGGGGCACGCGCACCACCATGCCGTCATTGGAGGGGTTGAGGTTGAGGTCCGCATTCTGGATCGCCTTCTCGATGGTGCTGATCAGCTTCCGTTCCCAGGGCTGGATGACGATGAGGCGCGGCTCCGGGCAACTGAGGTTGGCCACCTGGTTGAGCGGCGTGGGCGTGCCGTAGTAGTCCACGCGCACCGGGTCCAGGATGGACGGCGAGGCCTTGCCCGCCCGCACGGCGCTGAAGGTGTGCTTCACCTCCTCGACGGCCCGCTCCATGTGGTGCTGGCACTTGGACAGGATCTCCTCTCTCATCCCCGCTCTCCCGAGATCAAGGTGCCCAACTCGTCGCCCAGCACCAGCCGGCGCAGGTTTTCCGGGCGATTCATGTTCAGGATGCGCAGCGGCAGCTTGTTGTCCATGCACAGGCTGATCGCCGTGCTGTCCATCACTTTCAGCCGCTTTGACAGGACATCAAGGTAGGTCAATCGCGGAAAAAACTCCGCGCCGGGATCGGTCACGGGGTCGGCGCTGTAGACGCCGTCCACCTTGGTGCCCTTGATGATGACGTCGGCGCGGATCTCGCTGGCGCGCAGCACGGCGGCGGTGTCGGTGGAGAAGTAGGGGTTTCCCGTGCCGGCGGCGAAGATGACCACGCGGCCCTTCTCCAGGTGGCGCAGGGCGCGGCGGATGATGAAGGGCTCCGCCACCCGCGTGATGGTCATGGCGCTCTGCACGCGGGTGGGTACGCCGCCCGCTTCCAGGGCCTGCTGCAAGGCCATGCTGTTGATGACGGTGGCGAGCATGCCCATGTAGTCCGCCGTGGTGCGGTCCATGCCGCTGGCGGCGGCGGAGATGCCGCGGAAGATGTTGCCGCCTCCGATGACGAGGCCGATCTCCACGCCCAGGGCGTGGATGCTGCCCACTTCGTCCGCCACGCGACGCAGGGTGGGCTGATCAATGCCACTGCCCTTCTCGCCGGCCAAGGCCTCGCCGGACAGCTTGAGCAGGATGCGTTTGTAGACCGGGCTCTCCACAGGCGTCACCCCCCATGCAAAAGCGCCCGCCGAGGCGGGCGCCGTGCTGCTACTGGCCGATCACGAAGGAGGCGAAGGCCTCGATCACGATCTTGTCGCCCGCGCGGGCGGCCACCTGGTTGACCACCTGTTGCACGGAGCTTTTCTCCTCCTTGAGGAAGGCCTGCTCCAGCAGGGTGGCCTCGGCGTAGTACTTGTTGAGCTTGCCCTGGGCGATCTTGTCCACCATCTGCTCGGGCTTGCCCTCGTTGCGGGCGATGTCCCGGTAGACGGCCAGCTCGTGCTCGATGACGGCGGCGTCGATCCCGTCGCGATCCACCGCCTGCGGGGCGTAGGCCACCACCTGCAGGGCGAGGTCGTTGACCAGCTCGCGGAACTCGGGGCTGGCTGCCGTCTCGGCCTTGTCGCAGGTGGCGGCGATGATGACGCCGTGTTTGTCGCCCAGGTGCACATAGGCATGGACCAGGCCCTGGCGCCCCTGGGGGACGGCCATCACCGCGAAGCGGCGCACGCCCATCTTCTCGCCCAGCTTGCCCGTCATGTCGCTCAGCTGGTCGGCCAGGCGGACAGCGGCATCCTTGACGGCGGGCAGCACCATGAGCGCCTCCACATCGGCGGGCCGGTGTTCGAGGGCGCGGGCGGCGCAGTCCAGGGCGAAGGCGCGGAAATCCGGCGTGCCGGCGACGAAGTCCGTCTCCGAATTCAGCTCAAGCAGGACACCGGCGCGCCCGTCGGGGGCGGCCGTGAACACCACCTTGCCCTCGTTCGCCTCGCGGTCGGCCCGTTTCTCGGCCGTCTTCAGGCCCTTCTTGCGCAGGAAGTCCACGGCGGCGTCCAGGTCGCCATTCGACTCGGCCAGCGCCTTCTTGCAGTCCATCATGCCCGCGCCGGTCATCTGGCGGAGCTTCATCACGTCCTTGGCGGAGATCTCCATGGTGCGTCCTGTTCGCTTCGGTGGTGGTTGCCCTACTCGATGCCGGCGGCGTCCGGCGCCTCGGTGGCGACGGCCGGTTCAGCCGGGGCCGCCGCTTCGACCGCGGGCGGCGTCACAGCCTCGCGAGCCTGGGCGGCCGGCGCCGCGCCATGGCGCTCGCCTTCCGGACGAGCCGGCCCATCCGGGCGCTTCTTGCGGCGGCGCGGGGCAGTCTTGGCGTCGCCCCGCTCGGGGGCGTGCTGCTCGCCCTCCTGGCCGAAGCCCTCCTTGCGCAGGCTGCGGGCCTCGTCCACGGCGTCGGCCAGGCACTTGGTGATCACCGCGATGCTCTTGAAGGCGTCGTCGTTGGCGGGAATGACGTAGTCGATCACGTCGGGATCGCTGTTCGTGTCGCAGATGGCGAAGACGGGAATCTTCAGCTTGCGCGCCTCGCTCACGGCGATGGCCTCGCGCACCGTGTCCACCACGAAGACGGCGCCGGGCAGACGCTTCATGGTGCGGATGCCGCCCAGGGTCTTCTCCAGCTTCTCCTTCTGGCGCTCGATCTGCAGGATTTCCTTCTTGCTGATGCGCTCGTAGGTGCCGTCCGTCTGTTTCTCCTCCATGCTCTCCAGCGTGCGGATGGAGTTGCGGATGGTGCGGAAGTTGGTGAGCATGCCGCCCAGCCAGCGCTCGCTGACATAGTGCATGCCGCAGCGGGTGGCTTCGTCCTTCATCACGTCCTGGGCCTGGTCCTTGGTGCCCACGAAGAGCACGTCCCCGCCGTCGGACACGATCTTGCCGATGCGGTTGGCGGCGTCCTCGAGCAGGGTGGCCGTCTTCTTCAGGTCCATGATGTGGATGCCGTTTTTCTCCATGAAGATGTAGGGGCGCATCTTGGGGTTCCAACGGCGGGTGAGGTGGCCGAAATGGGATCCGGCCAGCAGCAGTTGCTGCACGGTCACGCGGGACATAATGGCTCCTTTGGTTTGTCCGCCACGCCCTTCATCTCCGGACGGGACCCGGGCCACCCGGCCCAGGCACCTCCGCACGGATCCGGACGTGTGTGTCGTTCATCAAGAAGGCTGCCCGTGCGGCAGCCTCCCTGCAGAGAGTCGAATCGCCGGCGCGCTAGCGCTTGCTGAACTGGAAGCGCTTGCGGGCGCCGGGCTGGCCGTACTTCTTGCGCTCCACCATGCGGGCGTCGCGGGTCATGAACCCGGCCTGGCGCAGCGGGCCGCGGTAGTCGGCGTCCATCTCCACCATGGCGCGGCTGATGCCCAGGCGCAGGGCGCCGGCCTGGCCGGCCAGCCCGCCGCCGTTGACCGTGGCGTAGATCTTGAGCTTGCCCAGCAGGTTGACCGTCTCCATGGGCTGCTCGATGACCATCTTGAGGGTCTCGCGGCGGAAATGCTCCATGACCTGGCGGCCGTTGACGGTGATCTCCCCCTTGCCGGGCTCGATCCACACGCGGGCCACGCTGGTCTTGCGGCGGCCGGTGGCGTAGAAGCGCTTCGTCTGCGTACGGGTGACCATTTAGAACCTCAACTCGGCCGGCCTCTGCGCGGCGTGGGGATGTTCGGAACCGTTGTAGATCTTGAGTTTCTTGATCATCTGGCGCCCCAGGCGGTTGTGGGGCAGCATGCCCTTGACGGCGTGCTGGATGACCCAGGCCGGATTCTTGGCCATGGCCATGCGGTAGGTCACGGTGCGGGCGCCCTGGGGGAAGCCCGTATGCCAGAAGTAGGTTTTCTGGTCCGCCTTGTTGCCCGTCAGCCGGACCTTGTCGGCGTTGAGGACCACCACAAAGTCCCCGGCGTCCACATGGGGGCTGTAGAGGGGCTTGTGCTTGCCGCGCAGCACCTGGGCGATCTGGCTGGTCAGCCGGCCCAGTATCTGGTCGGCGGCGTCCACGACGAACCAGCCTCGCTGGACATCGCCGGGCTTGACGGTGTAGGTCTTCACCTGTCGCTCCTGAAATTTGCAAGACGCAGAAGATAGACTCCCATTGGCAGGGAGTCAAGGGCATTCCAAGCTCCTCTTCACAATCGCTATCGGGATCGCTATCGCTATCGCTATCGCTATCGCTATCGCTATCGAGATCGCTATCGCTATCGGGATCGCTATCGAGATCGATATCGGTATCGGTATCGCTATCGGGATCGAGACTTCCATCCCGAATTGGAAGTCGAGACTCGACCATGGGAACAATCCACTTCCTTGACACTCGATTCCAAAGGGTACTCGTGAATCCTGCTTCAAATCATAGGGACAAGAGGGTGGGGAAAGTCGAAATCGATACCGATAGGGAAAGGAAGAAAGTCTGGGGCGATGACTACTCCGCCACCGCCACAACGCAATAGAAGCCCAGGCCCTCCGGCGGGGCGGGGTCCGTCCAGAACGTGGCCTCCGGTGTCACAACGGCAATCAGGTTTTCGGACCGCGGCGGGAAGAAGGGACCCATCGAGCGGTGGATGCGAATGGCCGACAACTGGATGACCTGCCCGGCGCTGTCCGTGGTGGGCGGTGTCCAGCTCAGGCGGGGGCCGGCCGGGGTCAGGGTCAGGGCAAGATCCTGGACAGGTGACGGGGGCAAGATCCCCTGAACCGTGAAGGGAATCTCCGCGCAGGACCATAGTCCCACGCCGCTGATGGCGCAGAGCGAGAGGCCGGCGCCACCCGTCCAGCCGGCGGGATAGGCCACCTGCAGCGTGCGCGCCTCCTCGTCCAGCGCCACGTCGAGGGGCGCTTCCGCCTCGGCCCACCACATGAGGTCCGCCGCGCCGCCCGGGCCGGCCTCCACCCAGTCATCCAACTGGAGCAGGGGGAATGGCTGGCCCGCCGCCGTGGCTTGGGCGGGAAGTGTGATGAGGGGGATCTCAGGCCGCATCAAGTTGACGATGGCGCCCTGGAAAATGGAGAACTCCATGCCGCCGGGGCTGAGGGCCTCGATGTCGAACCAGCCGTTGAACCAGCCCGACCAGCCCCAATTGACGTGAAAGAGACCGTCCTGAAGGCCGTCCAGCACGAAGGCGTGGCCGCCCGAGCCGTAGCCGCTGTCCAGCACGGGGCGCCCGGCCAGGATCTCCTCGCCCAGGCGGGCCGCCCAGGCCGCGCCCGGAAACTGGGTGTGCTGGATGAACTCGGCGCCGGCGGGGTAACGGAAGTGGGATTCCAGGGCGGTCAGGGCGTTGGGATGGTTTGTTCCCACCCAGGCGCCGGAGCCGGAGGGCGAGTACTGCATCTCCACCGCCACGCCGCAATGATACTGCAGCAGAGCCGCGGCGGGCGTGCCCACGGCGTCGGACATGGTGTCCCAGCCATAGGCCGTGGCGCCGAAGTCGGCGCTTTGTGTGCCGTAGGCGGGATGCTGGTAGCTGTGCTGGCCGGCGCCCTGGTCCGGCCATTGCCAGAAGTGCATGATCTGAGCCATGGCCGTGGCCACGCAGCCCGCCCAGACGTGCCCGCCCGGTCCCGCCGCATCCGCCGGGCAGTACTGGTTCCAGGGCCAGCCCTGGTCCCAGCTGCAGCTCAGCATGGGAGTCACGGTCTCGCCCTCGCGCTGGGCGGCCGCACCTGACTCGAGCGCGGCCCAGGCCGCCGCGGCCTCCGGAAGCCGCCAGCCCGCGGCGCGCGTCCAGGCGGCGTCGAGGCGCTGCAGGTCCAGCCAGTCGGCCAGCGCGGGATGCATGGCTCCGTCCTGATCCACCGGGACGGTACCCGTGGCGGACCAGCCCGCCACCGGCGGCAGGTTGTCGTCGGCGCGGATGAAAGCGAAGCCGCCCCGCTCGAAAGTGGCCAGCCAGAGCGCGGGCGAGCCGTCCTCCAAGGTCTGCGCGGGCGTCACGCTCGCCGGCGCGGGCGCGGCGTCCCCGGACGCCAGCCGTGCGGCGGCGACCTGTGCGGCGCGATCCGCGTCCACAGGCCGCGCGATCGCGATGGTCGTCATGACAAAGATGGCCAGAATGCATGCACGCATCTCAGCTGTCCTCGGTTCTTGCTGCGGTTGCCGTTGGGCGTCGTGGGGCGCGGGAAGCTGGGATAGTGGAGGCGGGAGTGCAAGGGGCTGGTGTCATGCCGGTTGAGTGGTCAGACCCATCATCTGACCTGAGGTGGCGCGACAGCATTGCGGTCAGACCAATCATCTGACCTGAGGATGGTGCGGCAGCTTTGCGATCTGACCAATCATCTGACCTGTGGTTGGCGTTGCAGCATTGTGGTCTGACCCATCATCTGACCACTGACCACCGACCACTGCCCTACCGCAGCAGCGTCACCGTCCTCGTCTGCGCCCGCCCCGCCGCCTCCAGCGTGACCAGGTAGACGCCGCTGGCCAGGCGGCCGGCCTGGAAGGGCAGGTGGTGCGTGCCCGCCGGCAGGGTGCCTTCCACCAGCACGGCCACCTGCTGCCCCAGCAGGTTGTGCACGAC